>JAPVWS010000001.1 GCA_027493295.1 Candidatus Versatilivorator vitaminiformans
CGGTTGGGGCTGGGTTCCCAGACGGTGGCTTCGGTCAATCGTCCGGCCAGCTACTGCGGGGTCACGGGGTTCAAGCCCACCTACGGACGGCTGCCTGTCACCGGCGTCTTTCCCTTTTCCCCCAGCGTGGATACGGTCGGTTTCTTCACCCGTGGAGTTTCGGACATGCAAGAGGCCGCCGCGGCCCTGTTGGGAGAGCCCGAGGCAGGGGAACCGGGACGCCTGAGGATCGGACTGGCGCCGGACCTGCACACCGAGCCTGCCGGGGACGTCATGCTGAGGGCCTTGTCGCAGGCCGGAGACCGTTTGGCTGCCGAGGGATGCAAGGTCAGGACGGTGAGCCTGCCCCAAGAGTGTGCACGCGCCTACCGGAACCACTTCGACCTGATCGCCTCCGAAGGGGCGCGAGGACAAGCAGAGCTGATGGCCCGCCACGGGGACCGCTATCCACCCAAGCTGCGTGCGCTGCTGCTGGAGGGGAGAGCGGTCACTTCCGAAGACCTGGATCGGATTCAGCAGCACCGGCGCGGGCTGACGGTCACGCTGTCGGCTCTATTGGACGAGGTGGACCTGGTCCTGTCTCCGTCGGCAGAGGGAGCTGCACACCGGGGCCTGGCCATCACCGGCGATCCCCGCTTCAGCCTGTTGTGGACCTACACGGGGTGTCCCACGGTCACGCTGCCGGCGGCGCTCTCCCCCGAGCGGCTGCCGCTGGGCCTGCAGTTGTCGGCCCGCCCCATGGCGGACGCGGCCCTGCTGGCGGCCGCCCGCAAGGTGGAGGCCCTGCTGGGATTTGACGCGCGACCCGGATGACTCCGCCAATGTCGGCCCGCGAACCACAAGGGGCAAAGAGAAAGCCACGAAGGGGAACGACGAACCACGAAGGGCCACTAAGAGGAGTCCTTTAATTTAAATATCGTTCCGTACCCCCAGCGTTGGAATTTTAGAGAGAGCTGCGAAGCTGCGGTTGACGAGGGTAACCCGAGGAAACGCCACCTACAAGCCATCCTTATGGAGCTGCGAAGCTGCGGCCTCGTGTAGCCCCGGGCGGCAGCCCGGGGTCGTTCCGGCTCTGCGCCAACCCAGCCGCGAACGCGGCGAATTAACAGCCGGTTCAGGGAACGCAGGGCATTCCCTGAACCGCACCAAACCCGAATCGTTTCCCGCGGGAGACCGCATTGACGACACGAGACTCAGCCACCAATCCGTTACGCATCGGCCTCGCCGGTTACGGCAACTGGGCTCGCGAGGCTTACATGCCGGCCCTGCGGGCCGACGGCAGGGGCAAGGTGGTGGCCGCCTCGGCTCCCAGCCAGGCCACCCGGCAGCGTATTCGGGAGGAACTGGGCAGCCGGGTCCGCGTCTATCCTCACTTCGACGCCATGCTTGAGGACGGAGGTCTGGATGGCGTGCTGATGGCTCTTCCCGAAGCCGTGCACGAGCCGAGCCTGCTGGCTGCGATCGGTTCGGGGATTCCCTTTTTCTACGAGCCTCCCGTGTCGCACCGTCGGGACCGGATCGCTCCGGTACTGGAGGCATTGCTGGGAGCAACCCAGATCCAGCAGGCCGACCTGGAGCTGAGATTTCTTCCGGTTGTGGCCGCGGCCGCCCAAAGGCTGGCCGAGGGCGCCATCGGAGAGCCGCAGACCGCCAGGATCCGGATGAACGGCAACTGGAATGCCCGGCCGGGAGCCGGCCTCAGCCTGCCCCTTGTGCTGGCTCCCTGGTACGTGGACGTCCTGGACGCGATGCTGGCTTCTCATCCTCAAAGAGCGCTGGTTCAGGATGGCCGGGGAACCGAAGGCCGCATGCAGGCCTACGCCCTGACCCAACTGGACTACGGCGAGGTTTGGGGAACGTTTCAAGCCAACATCTCCAGCGTTCAGGGCCCCGAGACCTGGGTCGAGGTCCAGGGGCGGGACGGAGACCTCTTTGCGGATCTCTTCACCGGAGAGTTGAGACTTCGAAATCGGTCCGACCCGGACTGGCGGGTGGATCGAGTGGTCTCGGCTCTGCGGCCCTTTGCCGGATGGCCCGGTTTGCGTGAGTGTTTGTCGGACTTCCTGGACCAACTGGAGGGGAAGCCCTCCTCGGGAGTGCCGGCCGAAGATATGGCCAGGCTGCACTGCCTGGGCTTGGCTGCCGAGGAGTCCATCGACACTTTGTCCTGGGCTCGTGTGAGAAGCATGGACGAGTTGCGCCGGAATTTGCGATGATGAGGGGGCGGGGCCGTACGGAGCGGCCTGATTCCTGACGAAATTGATAGGAAGCGAGGTGGCGGGCAATGGGTCAAACAATGAAGAGAGCAGGGTTGGCCGGTGGCTTG
>JAPVWS010000010.1 GCA_027493295.1 Candidatus Versatilivorator vitaminiformans
GGGCTACACGAGGCCGCTGCTTTGCAGCTCTGTAAGGATGGCCGGTAGGAGGCGTCTTGCCGAAATACCCACGTCAACCGCAGCTTCGCAGCTCTCCCCTGACCCACAACACTGCAGGGAGACAGGATTTTTTTGTGGGATTTCCGCCACGGGCGGCGTCCCCTCCCCCACGACATCAGCCCCGGACGATCGCGTCCGAGCCGTCAGGTTGGACCGAATTCCCGCTAAACCATTGACAATCCGATGTTAGTTGGTGGATACTAGACCGTTTGGCGGAGAATTGTGTGCGAAAACGAGCTGCCTTGATCTTGGATTTCAGCAACCTCAATCGATTCTGTTCGCGGAACCCGGGGACCCTTCTTGCCCTGGCTTTGCTCAGTCTGGCATCATTCCCGCCGGCCGGTCTGGGCGAGGAGAAGAAGGCCGCGGCTAAACCTGCCGCCGCAACCCCCGCTCCGCGGACCATTGCCGGGCTGGGTCCCCTCGAGCCTGTGGGGTCGGCATCCCCGGCTCCAGCCGTTCCCGTCGAACTGCGGAGAGCCATTCGTGAATACCGGGCCCAGATCCAACGGATCACGCTGGATTACCCCGGCGGGGAGAAGGGCAACGGTTCCCGGCCCATCTCGCGGGACTACCGCGGCAACCTCTACCATTATTTTCGCAACGATGCGCTGGATGCCCTGCCCCACGAAGTCCGGCAGGCCAATGGGACCAAGTCGGTATTGCGGCGGAATCAGTTCGGTTTCAACCTGACCGGACCGGTCACGGTTCCGGGGCTCTACGACGGCAGGGGGCAGACCTTCTTCTCCATCGTTTACGAGGGCACCCGGGAAAGGATCTCACGGCCCTATTTGGGGGACGTTCTAACGCCACTGCAGCGTTCGGGAGACTTCTCCGACCTGGTCGACAACGCCGGTCGCCCGGTCCTGATCTACGACCCGGCCACCACCCGGCCCAACCCCGGCTACGATCCCGGCCAACCGGTGTCCTTGTCCAATCTTCAGTACCTGCGCGACCCCTTTCCGGGGAACCGCATCCCGGCCCACCGGCTGGACCCGGTCGCCCTGAAAGCCCTGGCCTACTATCCACATCCCAACACCAGCGTCGGCCCATTCCTGCGGAACAATTTTTTTACCAACGCGGCCGAAACCAACACGCCCAACGGAACGGTCTGGAAGCTTGACCACGATGTCGGATCCAGGCACAAGCTCACCTGGAACGGCCGCTTCTCCAGCGGGATCGACGGCTCTTCCCCGATTTTCGACAACCCGGCCAACCCGCGCAGGCCCCAGCGCCGTGTCGGCTCCCGGAGTGGACGGTTCAGCCACACCTTCAGCGTCTCGCCCCGAGTGGTCAACCAGTTCTCCTTGTGGGCGCGGCATCGATCCCTGGCCAGTGCCCAGGAAAATATCTACCGGACCCATTTCCCGGAACAGCTCGGGATCAGCGGACTGGGAAGCGGCGCCTTTCCTCGATTCAGCCTGGGCCGCTTTGTCGATATCGGCACCCGACCCGGGGCGTTGGCCCGGTACCAGATTGCCGACTATTCTCTGTCTGAAGCAATCAGCCTGCGCTACAACAAACACAATCTGAAGCTGCACGGCAAGGCTTACCGGCGACAGTTGAACAGCTTTCGCTCCCGGTACCCTTCGGGCCGATTCGATTTTTCCGGCGAACTGACGGGGCTGCCGGGCATCAACAACACGGGAAGCCCCGCCGCCCAGTTCCTGCTGGGGATGCCCGACCGCGCCGAGCAGTCGATGGTATTGCACCCCACCTACCTGCGATCCGAACAGTATGAGGTGGGAGTCACTGACGAATATCAGATCACTCCCAAACTCACCTGGACGTTTCGGTTGAACCTGGAATTCGACACGGCGCCTCGCGAAAAATTCGACCGGCACTCCAGCTTGAACTTCGAGGGTCTGAACCCCGAGAACGGGCGACCCGGGATCCTTGTTTTCGCGGGCCGGGATGGGCAGCCCAGAACCTTTATCCCCAACCAGCTCAACTGGGAACCTGGAGTCTCCGTGGCGGTGAGTCCCTGGGGAGATCGCAGGACGGTCATACGCGCCAACTACGGGCTTTTTTCCGATTCCCTTCCACTGGACCCGACCCACCTGGGCACCTTGGGGTTTAATGCTGCGCCGCTCCTCACTTCGCCCAACCGGCAGTTGGAGCCGGTAATGCTGCTCCGGCAAGGTTTCCCTCAGGTGGCCAATCCACCGGACCTCACTTCGACTGCCGCCAACCACGTCGATGCCGCATACTTCGAGCCCGATGCCGAAACGCCCGAAGTCCACGAGTGGCGGCTGGAAGTCGAGAGAGACTTTTCCGACTTCGCGGTGCGTGTGGCCTACATCGGGGAACGCGGGACTCATCTCCCCATGGGTAACGACGTGAATCTCAACCCGCTGCCTCCTTCCGCCCTGCAGTTCCGGGACCAACTGAACGACCTGGACTTCAGACAGTCGCTGCGACCCTTTCCCCAGTATCGCCGAATCGCCCATGGGTACGGCTACCCTGCCGGATCAAACGCCATCCATCGTGGGGTGCTCCGGGTCGACAAGCGGCTTTCCAGGGGCCTGAGCTTCACCGGCTCATACTCCTATTCCAAGGCCATCGACAACCTGCTGAAAGGCAAGCC
>JAPVWS010000100.1 GCA_027493295.1 Candidatus Versatilivorator vitaminiformans
CCAGGTGGCGATCCCGTTGGCGTAGGTTGGCCTGGTCCCCACGTGGCAACGGCCGCAGGCCCAATTGAGGTTGTCGTGGGTCCGCCCGAAGGAGATGTCCTTTTCACTGTTGTCCACGTACAGGAAGGGGCTGGATGGGAAGAAACCGGGAGGTTCCTTGCCCCCGGAGGCCACGTGTTCCCTGCCGCCCAGGTGGCAGGCCTCGCAGCTCACCCCCAGGGTGACCGCGTGCTGCGGAGCCTCCAGCTTGACCAACTCCTTCCGCACCTGCAGGATGTCCTCGTCGCTGGCTTCGGCAGCGCTCTGGAGAAAATCGACGATGCCCGACTGGTTCTGATCCAGATAGTGGCCCAGGGCGAAGTGCATCGGGACGGGAACGTGACGGGCCATGCGGGAGGGATTGCGGGCCAGCATGTCTCCCAGCGGGAAGGTGGTGTGACAGAAGTTGCAGCGGCTGGAGTAACGGGCCAGGAAGGGTTGGGCGGTGGGCGGATCGAAGGGGTCGGGCCTTTCCCCGTCAGGCATCTCGGGACCCACGTGGACGATGGGCACCCACTGCCGCTGATCCAGCCAGTAGCCGAAGAACATCACATGATCCTGGTGATAAAACAGATGGTCGCGGGGTTCAGGGCCCTCGGTCTGCTTTCCGATGTAGTACTGGAAGAAACGTGACCCGATGGTCTGGTTTACCTGGTAGACACGACGGACCCCGCCCCGCTCCAGCCGCATCTTGTAGTGGCCGCCTTCCTTGAAAAAGACAGCCTCACCCCCGAGATAGGAGATCCGGGCCTTGCCGGAGAAGTCTCCCTTGACGGTGGAGTCGTCGGCCAGGGCGTTCATCCAACGATGGGCGTGCTTGGACCAGGACTGATACTGCTCCTGGTGACAGCTCTTGCAGGTCTCGGGCCCGACATAATCCCCGGGATGGATATTGCTCCGGCTGCCTGTTGCACGGAAGTTGGCGCGAACCTCTTCCGGCAGGCTTTCCCACCACAGGGTGACCTGCTCCCGTTCGTCCGTGTCGCCAACCAGGGAACGAATGCCTCTCGCCGGCGCCTTCTGCTCTGACAGTAGTTCTTCCAGAGTGGACCGGTAGAGGCCGTTTCGAGGGTCCAGGGCCGCTGCTTGTCGAAGGTGTTCTTCGGCTTCGGAATACTGTTTGAGCTTCAGCAGGATGGCTCCGAACAGGTGCCGGTAGGCAGCGTTGCTTCCATCCTCCTCGACGGCCTTCTGGGCCGGCAGCATGGCGGCCAGATACTCCTTCCTCTCATACTTCTGTCGGGCTTCCAGGTAGTCGGGGGATTGGGCCTGCAGTGGACCGTTGGAAAACAGAAGGCACACGAGCCCGAGGGAAATAACCGCCACCTGGGAACCGATCCGGGACCCGCGGGGCATCGATGTGTGCTTCTCGGGTCTAATCG
This sequence comes from Candidatus Versatilivorator vitaminiformans, assembly GCA_027493295.1. Taxonomy (GTDB): domain Bacteria; phylum Acidobacteriota; class Terriglobia; order Versatilivoradales; family Versatilivoraceae; genus Versatilivorator; species Versatilivorator vitaminiformans. Next base: position 1,422 of record JAPVWS010000100.1, read on the forward strand.
CCATGAGTCGGAAAGGGCAGCGCACTCCGGGACGGCGCCACTAACCCGCCGCCTTCGCGGCTACGGAGCTGCCAACATTCAACGACCCCGGGCTTCCACCCGGGGCCACCCTAAGCCGCAGCTACGCTGCTCAATAAGGAAGGCCTGAAAGAGACGCTCCCGCAATTGACCCTCCTCAACCGCGGCTACGCCGCTCTGCCCTAAACCACAACGCTGCAGATCGGAAGGTGCTTTTCTCCAATAGATGCTCCGTCGGTGTTAACCGGCGGCACCTAACCAACTGCCTCGATTATGGAACCCTATCTGTCTCAAAATCAAGACCGGTGGACCCGCGCGGCTCTATTTCAAATTAGTAAGATGATGACGAATGGCCCGTTTCGATGTGTTTCCGAGAGGATCAAGGCGGTCTCTGAGGAGGAAATACTGCCGTACTTGTTGGGAGGTCCATCAGGGTTCAGGCTGCGCTGGCGTGCCGAGGCCTGCTATGGATCGAATGCCACGGAGGATTGCTGCCGCCTTCATGGCGGCGTTCCCGAATCCCGGGCTGACGCCCGGGGGATATTCAATAGCAAATCCTGTCCCCAGCAGTGTCGTGGGTTAGGGAAGAGCTGCGAAGCTGCGGTTGGCGTCGGTAACCCGACGAGACGACCCCTACAGGCCATCCTTATAGAGCAGCGTAGCTGCGGCTCAGGGTAGCCCCGGGTGGCAACCCGGGGTCGTATCGATTCTGCGCCAACCCAGCCGCGAACGCGGCGAATAGGAAGCACCCTTCCGGAAAGCAGTGCGCGTCCAACTCCGTCAAATAGCTGGAAGGAATTCGAGGTCGGTCCGCCGGGGCGCCCGTCACAGCGAGGAGGGCTTGCCGTTGTCCAGTTCGTGCCTGGCCTGGGCCAGCAGGTCCTCCAGGCCATCCAGAGACCCCTGGTGAATCGCCCGGTAAACCAATTCCAGGTTCTCGCGAGCGATCTCGCCGAAGCGGCCGTTGAGAACCACTGCCTTGGCCAGGGGCTCGATGGCTTCCACCACCTGATTTCTGGCGCAGAAGACGATGCCGAGCTGAAACTGGGCAAAGTCGGAGCGGGGAGCCAACTCGACCGCCCGGGAGGAGTAGAGGTGGGCTTTCCGGAGGTCTAGCCCGGCATTGGGGTTGGAGGGGTCGCGCCGGCCGGCCTCGTACTGCGACAGGTAGGCGCTCCCCATGTAGGCGTAGTTCTGGGACATGAGACCGTCAACCCGGGACTGCCACTGCTCCTGGTCCATGTGGCCCGGTCGCTCCAGTCCTCGCAGGCTTCGAACCGCCCTGGAGGCCCGTCGGATGGCCTTGGCAGGCTCATCCAGTGCGTGGTAGGCGGTCGCCAGGATGGTCAGGACCTGGGGGTCGGAGGGAGAATCCGACAAGCTGGCCTCACCGTGCTCGATGGTCTTTGGAAAATGGTTGAGCTGCCAGAAGAGCCAGGTGGCCTGGCGGCGCAGGTCCCGACGCCGTTCGGACTCCGGATGCCGGGCCAGGAAGGCTTCGATCAGACCCACCTGCCGGGCCGGATCCTCCGTACTGGCGATGGCCAGCATATCCACCTCTTCCTGCACATTCGTTTCCCCCGGTTTGGGCAAATCCAGGCTCGTGCTCCCGACTGACGAACCGTTAGCCTTCTGGTCTGAAGCAATTCCCTGGCTTACTCCGGGCAGGACCTCGATGTTCTCCATGCCGGTTACAACGGTGCGGGATCCGGAAACGTTCCGGGTCTCCACACTCAGGGAATATCTCCCCGGCACCAGGTCTTCGGTGGGCAACTGAAAGGCCACACCGACTTCTCCCCCGGTGGTGGCTTCCACTCCCCTGTTGAGGAGCACCGGCGGATACTCCTTGAATCGTCCGCTCTCTCCATTCAGGGAAACCCTGGCAATCAAGGGGTTCTGACTGTCCTCGGCCACCAGGTTGTAGATCCTGTAGTAGACAATCAGCGGTTCTCCCCGCGTGAACCTGTGGGAGGACGGAGCCGGGACTTGAAGACCCCGGTGGATAAAGGGATCCGATTCGTCGTTCAACTTTGCCTGCACCGCAAACACCGAGGGCGGGAAGGTCTTCAGTTCCCTGGCCGCAACCAGGCTGCTGGTGGCCAGCCGGTCCTCCGGCAGCACCGGGATGATCAGCTCTTTCTCGGCGGTACCTACTTTTCCGCTGATATCGGCCACGGCCAGCTTCAGGCGGTAACGCCCCGGGGGCAATTTCATACGGCCGTCGAACCTCACCCTTCCGCCCGCACCTTCGGCCCCGGCCGTGCTGCCGAACAGGGAGGCGATTTCTCCATCCTCTGTCAGGGCCAATCCCAAAATCTGCAGCGGCTCCAGGGATGAAGAGGCGAGGACACGGTCCTGAGGCAGCCGCGCCTCGGCCGAAAGGCGAACCAGGGCCCGTTCGGGATCCGGATAGAAGGTGTAAGTTGTGAAACTCAGGGGGATTGCGCCGGAATGAGGCGCCGCCGCCAGGGCGACCAGCAGGCGGTCCTTGTTGCCGGAGGACTTCCCGGCAGGGAGGCGTTTGGCCAGGACGATCTTCTCCTGGACGGAGCCAATGACGGCATCCACGCTTTCACGCACCACCGCCTTGAGCTGATGCTCCCCGGGGGGCGCTTCCAGGGTGACTTTGGAAGTCGCTCCCAGGGCCGCCAGCTCCTGCCGGCCGGACGGGGTCAGTTTCAGGTCCAACTGCTTCTCCTGTCCCCCCAGGAAATCGCCCTTCTCGCCGTAGGCGGCCGTGATCAGATGCAGCAGGTTGGTCTGGTGGTCCTTCTGGTCCAGAAAGGGCAGGCGCTCGAAGTCGATGCGGGTAAGTACGTCGACCCGGTAGCGATCCTCGCCGACAGGGAAAGCGTTGTAGGAGAGACGGATAGGAATCTCGTTCAGATTTCCGGGAGCCCGCAGGGCGTCCAGAACTTCCCTCTTCTTGAGCGCGATATAGGTGGGATCCTCTCTGGGAGCATAATAGCCCTTGCGGTGGGTCACCTCGAGACCGGGACGCGAAACCTTGACGTTAATCCGGTGGTAGCGTCCATCCGATGCGGTATGCGGCGAGGCGTAGGTCAGCACGTAGTAGAAGGACTGACTGTCGGCGATCTGCTTCAGGCCACCGAAGAGATCGTTGTTGTTGTGGAAATGGACCCCGCCCGTCTCCAGGGCCAACTGGGCCAGGGGCTGGGACTGCACACGGATGTTCTCCTCCCGCATGGACATCTGGGCCAGGGTGGCCTCGGTAGCCAGGGCAGCCGCCTCCGAGGCGCGGTAGGAGGTGGTATAGAGCCCCCGCATGTCCACCGTGCTCAGAATGGTCCCGGAACGCAGCGCGGCATGAACCACCCCCTGCATCTCGTAACGGAGGTGATGGGCCAGAAAACCGTCCGAGACCAGCAGCAGGCTCTTTCTGCCCTCGAAGTGCTGGAGCGACCGGAGGTGCTGCTGAAGCGTGTGCAGCAGGTTGCGGCTCCAATACTGGTTCTCGCGGTAGATGCGGGACGCCTGACCGCGGACCATCACCTCGGCGTTGCGCCGCTGTTCCGAGTTGCCCTGGGTCAGGTCTACTCCCAGTATTTCAGTGTTCCTGAATGCCCGGGGATTCTGGTCCCTGCCACCCTGGCTGGAGCCGAAGACTCCCCCTGAGACCATTTGATTGCAGAAGATCTTCTCCGAAATGGCCGTCTCCAGCGCCAGGGGATCGGTTTCGTTGTAGATTCTCTGGGCCTGCAGATCGCTGATGGCCGGACAGTCGGATCTCATCACCCGCCTGCGGTTCAGCTTCCTGGGCAAGAGCTGAATCGCCTGGAGAAGTTTGTCGCGGTCGGCGGTGAAGGGTTGGTGAAACTTGCCGGATGCCGCCACCATGGCGACCCTGTCCCCGGGCTGCACCCGTTCCTGAACGAACTTCCCGATGGCGTCCACGGTGCGCTTCAAGGCTCCGTGGGAGGGTGAGGTGACGTCGTCGATCAGCAGGCTGATGAAGTGAGGCCGACTCGAGGGAGGAGCGGCAGACGGAGCCGGCCGCGATTCCCCCTTGGACCCATCGGCTGGAGCTTTCTCCCGTTCAATCTCATGCTCATGGGACCGGACGACTTCATAGGACTCCCGGGTGAAGCTCTGGATGGGAAGCGCCTTGCCGTCCTCGAAGACGGTGAAGTCCTCGACGGTGAGGTCGGTGACCGGCTTGCCGCGGTCGGTGACGATGGCCCTGACCACCACCACGTCGACCGGCACCCGAAAGGTGAAGTCCACTTGCGGATCGGGCTGGGTCGGTTCCGCTTGCTGAGACCGTGCGGAACCTCCCAGGCTCAGGGCCAACAGGAGCAGGCCCACGAGCTTCAGGGTCCGCCCGAATGAATGGAAAGGGTTAGTGACCATGTCAGCACCCTTGAGTTGCAATTCGGTCCGGCGTCTCTGTTTGGAGTGTGGACACCTCCAACAACACGCTGGTGCGATGGACGATTCCGATGACAACCCCGCAGCCGCGGCATCCGCGACCGGGAAACGTCCGGCGGCGCAACGGCAAAGTTCCGGCGGCTACTGAACCTTGAACTTGGCCACCGGCGATACGGTGCGGTTGGCGAGGTTGTCGGTGATGTTCAGAACCAGGCTGTAGTCGCCGGGTTGAAGGTTGTTCAGAGGAAACAGCTTGGCCAGGGTCACCTGTCGCAGGGCGCCTTCCGTCGCGTTCTTGCTCTCCCTGAAGCGGCGGATCTCCTGGTCGCCCTTCTTCAATATGTACTCGATGGTCGCCGAAGGTTTCTGGGTCTCTTCGTCCAGGGACAGGTTGTACACCTGGAAGTAAATGCGCATGGGCACGGCCCGATGAAAGGTCTCGGCCACGTTGGGGAAGACCTTGGAGGCCCCCAATACAAAGGGGCCGGCGCCGGCCTGGTAAGCCGGCAGGGGCTCGATTCTGTCCGCCAGGATGATGCTGCTGGTCGCCAACTGGTCTTCGGGAAACTTGGGAACCCGAATGCTGCGGTAGACGGTGCCGACGTCGCCGCTGTTGATGTCCTTCAATACCAATTCGACCTTGTAGACGCCGGAAGACAAGGGCACGGTGGTCTGATAGAGAGAAACTCGTTCCAGGGCTTCCTTGTAGGTGGAATCCGGGGTCATCTGGCGGATGGGTTCTTCGAAAAGGTGCACCCTGCGCCCGGTGATGGTGGTGATGCGCCCGAAGACGTTGACCGAGGCCTGGTGGACCCCCTCCTGCTGCTTGAAGGTCATGTCGCTGTTCTTCATGGCCACGGTGATGGCCGTCAGCACGGTATCGTCGGTGATCTTGAGATAGTCCGTCTTGAACTCGAATGGAAAGAGATTGTAGGAAAGCTTGGTGTCCACCACCGTCTCCAGATCCTTGAACCGGATCTTGGGAGCCTGCCCCAGGGCGACCGTCTCCATCAACTTCTCGCTCTGCAACGCGTGGAAATCATCGACATCCAGCCCCCCAGGCAAACGGTTCCGGCTGATCGGCTCTACGTCGCCCAGGATCAGCTTCTGGTTGATGTCGTAGCCGGGCGCGTTGGCCAGGGCGTCCTTTTCGAAAGGATCTCTGGCGATGCGGTATTCCCCGCTCAAGCCACGGTCCACAAACTCGATGATGACCTCGGCGCCGAGGTTGGGCCCTTCAATGTAGCGGTAGCGCCACTTGATGTGTGGGTATTTGACCGACCACCCGCCCCCTTCATTGAAATCCCGAAGGGTCATGTCACCGCCGTGAAAGGTCTCGATGGAATCGGGAGGCCCCCAGGTGATGTAGATCCGGCCGCGATCGGTCTTCCATCCGGGCTTCCCCGAGGGAAACCGCTCGTTGGCGTAGGCGATGCGCCGGTAGTGCTCGTCGCGGGTCTCGTTGACCATGGTGTCGGGAGTGGGGTCCCTTCGCAGCCAGAACTGCTCCACGAACTGGTATCGTTCGTCGTCCGTTTGCAACTGGTCGAAGGCGGCTTTCTCCTGGGGAGTGATGATGTACAAGACATCCTGCTCCAGCCACTTCTTGAGGTATCGGTCGGAGGTCTCCGCGCGAAGAGACTTTTCACGCCGTTTGTCCCCTTTTTTCCTGGCCAGCAATGTCAGGGAACAGCCAAGGATCAACACCGAAACAAGGAGAAGAGTGGGGATGCGTTCGAGAAATCTGTTTAGCATAAGGCACCTGCCATAATGGCAAACGGGACAAGGCTACCAACGTAACGTTTGATTGATCTTCAGAATTATAGTCCCGAATAGTCGTTTGTGGAAAGGATTTCAGCGCCGGCCCCTTTGCAGCGGTCCCAGCGTTCTCTGTCGCTTTTCCCGTTGGACTCTGCGAAAGGTATCCATCTGTTGGCGGGCCAGCTCCGCTTGTCCGGTTTGTTCGTAGAGCTGGGCCAGCAGGTAGTGACCGTCGGGAAAGTCGGGATCCAACTCCAGAGCCCGGCGGGAGGCAGCCAGAGCCTTTTCCAGTTGCCCCAGGTCCCGATAGGCCTTGGAAAGTGAATGATTCAGCGACACGCGGTCGGCCGGGGACACATTCTCCTCCTTCAACTGGACCAGGTGCTCAACCGCCTGGCCGGTGTCGCCGGACTTCAGCAGGGCCTCTCCCAGCTCCAGACGTGCGGAGTGGTGATCGGGATAATTCCCGAGTTCCGTCCGCAGCGACCGCACGGCCGATTCGACGGCCCCGGCGTTCATGTGAACCACCGCCAGGGAGGAATGGATCCAGGGATAGCGGGGATTCTTGCGGGCGATGGCCTCGAATTGCTGCAAAGCCAGATCGTGCCGGTTGAGGTCATAGTAGGCCCGGCCCAGGCGCAGCCGGGCCTTCAGCAGGTCGGGATCCAGCTCAACCGCACGCTCCAGGGCCTTGAGCCCCTCGGGATCCACGTTTCGCATCCTGGGCTGGCCCACCCCGGAGCGGGTTTCCTTGAGGATGGCCACCTCCATGGTTCGGGCCAGCAGGAGTTCGCCCAGGGAAAATTGAAACTCGGCCCGATCGGGCTCGGAAGCCACCGCTTTCCGCAAGTGCTCCTCAGCTTCCGAATATTGCTTCAGTTCCAGCAGGACGGCGCCATAGATGTGGAGATATTCCGCCTTGTCACCGTCTTCTTCCACGGCCTTCTGAGCGGCCAACATGGCCAGCAGGAATTCTCCCTTTTGGTACCGTTCCCGAGCTTCCCGGTAGTGGGCCGACTGGCTCCAGACCGCCGTCACCAAGCCTAAAATCCCTGCAAGCGCCCACAGAAGAGTGTCCCCCCATCGGCGATTCGTCCACCGCCGACCGGCGGCCGAACTGCCTCCGGAATTTCTCTCCTCGATCATTGTCCTCGGCCCCGTTTCGATGGGCACACCCCCCGGGACAGCCCCGCCCAAACCGGATTCCACAAGGATTACTCTATCGGGAGACTCGGTCAGGCGCAACCGGGATTTGGTTGACAAAAGGTCCGCCCCTGTCCATGATGGCCGTAAGGTCTGAAGATACCGGCGTTTCCCCCAACCCCAATGGGAATGCCTCAAAACCCTTTTAAAATCAACTCTTCCGGGCAAAGGCAGGCTGCCGGGCCGCAACGCCTGACTCTCTCAGGGAAATCCCGGGCGCTGCTGCTGCCTGTGCTGCTGGCCGCGGGACCTCTGTCGGCCGCGCTGCTGTCAACCTCCTCCCTGTCCGATTCCGATTCAGTCGAAAACGGCGCCGGCCAATGCGCTGCCTGTCACCAAGAGATTGCGTCCAGGCAACTGGCCAGCGACCACGCCCATACCATGATGAGAGTGGAAGACTTCCCGGAACTGATGCAGGCGCTGCCTGTCGAGCACATGGACCAGGCCGGCGGTGTCACCTATCGGATAGAGCGCTCGCCCGAACAGCGGACGGGGGTGGACCTGGTGGCCCGGATGGGAACGCGGGAGGAGAGACTGCGCCTGCTTTGGGGAGTGGGAGCCGGCAGAAAGGGAATCACCTTTATGACCCGCAACCAGAACACTCCTCCCGACTCCATCCCGGAGGCGGATGCCGGCGTTCACTGCGAGCGCTGCCACGGCTCGGGTGAGCAACACATCCAGGCCATGGCCGAGGAAACGGACGATCCCTCCCGCGGCATTGACAATCCGGGCCGCCTGGGAGCCCTGGAGCAGGTCTACTTCTGCGGCGCCTGCCACGGCATCCCCCCGGGAGGCGCCGATCTGAGAGCTCTGGGCCATGCCATGGCCATGGATCACAGCGTCCGCTTCCCGGCCGAGCGACTGGTGCTCAGCCGCTGCTACAACGAGAGCGGCGGCCGCCTCAAGTGCACCACCTGCCACGACCCCCACGAGAACCTGGCTGCCTCCTTCGATCGCAACTGCCTGAGCTGCCACGGCAGCCAGGCCGAATTCGCCGTCCCCTGTCCCCAATCGAACAACGACTGCGTGAGCTGTCACATGCCCCGGGAGACCGGCTTCATGACCCATTCGGCTTTTGCCGACCACTGGATTCGGGTCGTGCCGGCTTCCGACTGAGCAAAGACCGATTGACCCGGATCAATCCGCTTTGGGGGGACGGTAGGTGGCAGCCTGCCGGTTTCTCAACCGTTCCGCGGTGGCCAGCTCCCGCCGAGCCAGATCGGATTGACCGTTGCGGCGATGGAGCTGTGCCAGCAGATAGCGAGGAGCTGGAGCCTCGGGCGCAAGGTCGGCGCACTTGCGGGCCGAGGCCAGGGCTCTCTCCGGCTGGTCCAGAGCCAGGTAGGCCTTGGCCAGGGCATAGTGAAGGTCGGGAGTTGCCGGACTCTCCTGCTCGGCCGCAAGCAGGTGCCGGAGAGCCACCCTGGGCTGAGCCAACTGCAGCAGCAGGTCGCCCAGGTCCAGGCGGGCCATGGCGTTGTCGGGGTAGAACTCGACTTCGGTCTGCAGTGCCTGGATCGCCTGGATCACCCGTCCCATCTTCAGGTAGAGCACCGCCAGATAGGAGTGGATCTCGGGATAGCGGGGATCGGCCTCGGCTACCGCTTGAAACTGCTCCAGCGTCTCGAGGTATCGATTCTGATCGGTGTAGGCGCGCCCCAGGCGGACCCGCGCCGCCAAGTGGCCGCCGTCCAGCTTGACGGCGCGCTCCAGCAGCGCCACTCCCTCCGAGTCGATAGCCTCGCTGCGCGACATTCTTACCCCGGCGCTCATGCCTCGCCGGACGACGGTTTGATGCGACTGTTCCAGCAGGACTCGTCCCAATTGATAAAGGTATTCCGCTTTCTGGCCGTCCAGGGCCACCGCCTTTCGCAGATGGGCTTCGGCATCTGAAAACTGCTTCAGCTCGGCCAGGACGGCGCCGTAGAGGTAGCGGTGTCCGGCGTTTTCCCCGTCCTCCTGCACAGCCTTTTCGGCGGACAGCATGGCCAGAAGATACTCCTTGTTTTCGTACCTCTGCCTGGCCTCCAGGTAGTGGGGTGATTCGGCGACGCCGGCCACCCCGGAATCGCAGAGGCAGACTGTCAAAAGGAACAGCAAAATCCGATTCATAGACCCTAAACCGGTTGAGTCGCGCATCGCGGCCGGGTTCCGTAATTCCGAAGAACGCTTGCCTTGAAGCAACCCCGCCGTCGGGTGACGGGATACCGCTGCAACGTCAGGCATGAGTCGATTGTTTATTAACATCGATGCACAGGATTATTTTGCGAGGACAGGGAGAGTAGGGGACGTTGTTGAATTACAGGAATAGTTTGTTAAGAGCGCGTGGGTAACGTTGCTGAATAAAACCAGTTCGGGTGCGGCCGATCCAAGTTATTCCAGTAATTCAACAACCTCCCCGGCACTGCACGACGAATTTTGCAAAAGGTTCGACTGCTTGTTTGCGGGGCTACTCAAGCTCCCCCCCCTCCTTGAGCCGGTAGGCCCGGTCGACCTTCAGGTTCTCGAAGCTCTGGGTAGTACCATCGGTCCAGCGGACGGTCATTTTATTGACGGTCTCGAGCCGGCCCAGGCCGAAATGGACCCGGAAGTCGTGGGTGGATTCGTAGCTGGACCCGCCCCGGACCTCCCGCATCTGCTTTCCCTCTGCGGTCTCGAGGGTGACCCTGGCTCCGATGGCGCTGCGATTGGTTCGGGTTCCCTCCAGAGAAAGCATCAGCCAATTCCCCGCCTCGCTCCCCTTTCGATTCTTCAGGAGCCAGGGGACTCCGTCCAGGTTGTTGACGGCGACGTCGATGTCGCCGTCGTTGTCGTAGTCGGCAAAGGCCACTCCCCGGCTGGACCAGGACTTGAGCTTGTCGAGTCCGGCCGAGACTTCCTGGAACTTGCCCTGTCCGAGGTTGCGGAAGACCTGGCTGCGCTGATGGAAGCTGGTGCCGATCTTGTATCCGTCCACCTGGGGAAACACGTGGCCGTTGGCGGCGAAGATGTCTTCCCAGCCGTCATGGTCCAGGTCCACGAACCCCGTGCCCCAGCCCACCATGGGCCAACTGCTGAAGGTCAGGCCTGCCCCGCGGGTCATGTCGCGAAATCTGCCCTGACCCAGATTGCGGAAGAGCGTATTGTAGTCGTCCGAAAAATGGGTGATGTAGATGTCCAGCAGGCCGTCCCGGTCGTAGTCTCCGAAATCCACTCCCATGCTGCCCTGAGCCGTGCCGTCATCGCTGAAAGCCGCGCCCGCGAAGAGCCCGGTCTCCTCGAAGGTGCCGTCCCCCCGGTTGCGAAAGAGAAAATTGGCCATTTGGTCGTTGGCCACGTAGAGATCGAGGTCTCCGTCGTTGTCGTAGTCGCTCCAGATTGCCCCCAGGCCGTAGGAGGGGGTCACGTCCGATACGCCGGCCTTCTCGCTCACGTCCCGAAAGGTGCCGTCCCGGTTGTTGCGGTAGAGGATGTCGGAATCGCCGACCATCCCCAGGGGGCCGCACTGCACCGTAATGCCCCGGTAGTGGCAATCCATGGGGTCGGGGTCCTTGTAGTCGAACTGGACCGTGTTGGTGACGTAGAGATCCAGCCAGCCGTCGGCGTCGTAGTCGCCGAAGGATGCGCTCACCGCCCAGCGGCCGTCTCCCACCCCGGCCGTGGCGGTCACGTCGCTGAAGGTGCCGTTCCCATTGTTCCGGTAAAGGGTGTTGGAGCCGTAGTTGCAGACGAACAGGTCCACCCAGCCGTCGTTGTCGTAGTCGCCGGCGGCCACGCCCATGCCCCAGTGCCGATTTCCCACTCCGGCTTTCTCGGTCACGTTGGCAAAGGTCCCGTCGCCGTTGTTGCGGTAGAGCGCATTGGCAACGGTGCGCTTTCCTTGAACCAGCTCCTCCCAGCGGCCACCGTTGACCAGGTAGAGATCCATCCAACCGTCCCGGTCGAAGTCGATCCAGGCCACGCCCCCGCTCATGCTCTCCAGGATGTATTGCTTCTCCGGGCTGCCGCTGAAGTGCTGAAAATTCAGCCCCGCTTCGGCGGCCACGTCCTCAAAGACCAGCGAGGGCGAGGAAGGCAACGACTTGTCCGAGCGGGACAAGTCATTGGCGGACATCCCCGACAAGAAGGCCAGGAAGGCGATCAGGCCCAGTGCAAGTAACTTGTTCATTTCCGGGTGCAACTATCCTTGATTTAGTTGGAGATGGGTAGTGGGTGGATCCAGGATGGGCACGGTTTCCGAATGACTCGCTGCGAAACGGGCTGGAGTTGGCAGCACAACCGGTCACCATAAATTGGCCACCTCATCAGGGCGGCTCCGCCAGCTCAGGAACCGTGGGTGATTCGATCTCGCAGTGAACCCGGGTGTGAACCGGATTTGCCAGCGTGAATGTTGTAGGCTCCATCGTGAACCAGCAAGTAGCGCCCGACGGCCCGCAGGGCTTTCTCAACCTGGCTGATGTGGGACCGGTGGTCCGGATTCAGCAGTTTGCGCACGGCCGACTCGCTCAGTCCCAGCCGGGCAGCCAATGCAACCTTGGTGACCTGCTGGCGGCGCATGGCCATGTAAAGCGCCAACTTGGCAGCCAGGATGGGCGGAACGGCAACTACCTCCTGACCGTCGGCAACCGGACTTGGCACAGGAATTTCCTCGCGGTTGTCGACGTAGGCAGACAAGGCGACCGCCAAGGCGTCCTCGGCCAGGTAAAGGGATTCCTCCCTGGTCTGCGCGCCCGTGATGGCCTCAGGAACATCCGGAAAGGTGACGACGTACCCCACCCCTTCTTCCACGTCGGGGGCTAGCATGCAGGGGTAGGCAAATTGCATGGCTCAAAACTCCTTTTTGCCAATACCGAGTTGCTTGAGCATGCCGGTTAGCATACCCTTGGAGATGTCACCATGCTTGACAACGGTGCGGCGGCGGCCAATGTACAGCAATCCATGACTGCCCTTGCCCCGAGCCGGAACAAAGCGGAATCCAAGCCCGTGCCGCCGTGCATGACGTTTGGCTCTTCTAATGAACTCCGTACCGTTCATGAACCATAATATCGTGTATTAAAGGACGATTTCAAATAATAATAGTACCTGAAGAGACCGATTCGGAGCGCAGGATCACTTGGATAGGGCCAGTGATCGATGGGTCGTGCCGTCCTCTCGTTGCATTGCAGATGTTGAGCTCGAACTTTCGCCGGCTGGGAGGCAAAGTGATGACCAGGATCGTCGTGACTTCGGCGGCCGGGTTTCTGCTTCTTGCCGGAGCCGCCCGGGCTTTGGCCAAGGATCCCGCCGCTCACGTCTCTCATCTTCAAGCCGGCACCGTCAGGTATGTCAAGGGCAAACAGCTTCTGATTGCCGGCGGGCAGGGGGTGCCCGCTGAAATCGCAATCGGCCACCGATTGGAGGCCAGGGACATAGTCCGGACAGGTCGCGGGGACCGTCTCGAAATCATGTTGCATCCGGGCGGCTTCCTGCGTCTGACCGACCGGGCCCGACTGGAAGTCCTCGACACGGCATACCGGAAGATGCACTTCCGCGTTTCGGAAGGAACGGTCGTCGTCGACTCCAGACGCTTCAAAGGCCGTCGCCACGCCTTCAGGCTGTCAACCCCTGCCGGGGACCTGGAGCTTCTCAAAGACGGATTTTATCGAATTGAAGCAAAAGAACCGTCATCACTGGAAGTTGCCGTTCACTCCGGCAAGTTGAACTGGCTGAAGCGAGACGGACAATCGTTCAACCTGACCCATGGCAATCGGTACCTTCTACGAAGTGCTTCAGAAAGCACTCCGGCGGTGGCAGAGCTGGGCAAGCACAGTCGGGATCACCTGGACCCGTGGGGCCAGGTGCGTTCGGCCTTCCTGTTGAACAGCTTTTGGGGAAGACCGCCCCAATATTCGTTCGCGGGCAGCAACCGCTGGCTTTTGACCGCCGGTCACAAGTTGAACGCCGGAGGGCAGCTAAGGACCCTGGAGAACGGTCGCGCGGAACTGCTCTTGAATCCCGGCAGCTACTTGAGGCTCGCCGAAAGCAGCCTGGTCCGATTCATCAGGACGGGTTACGCCACCATGAAGTTCGAGATTCTACGGGGGGAAATCATCCTGGAGTCCGCCGCCTTCAATCCCGCCATCCACTCGTTGTCCATATCGACTCCAGCCGGCGATTTTCAAGTGGCCGCCAAAGGGCTGTATCGCCTCAGCCTCGAGCCCCGGTTACGCGTCTCGGTCTACAAGGGGGCTTTGGAATGGATGGGGAACAAGCGGAAGAGGCGACGGCTTGAAGCCGGCAGAAGCTACCATGTCGAAGCGGCCACCTCCAGACTCCACTCGGGAAAGCTGCGGAAGAAGGACGACCTCAACCAATGGAGCAAAGAACGAGCCCAACAGTTGGCCCAGTCCAACTCACGGCTCTCAGCCCGATTGCGCCGGTCGGCCTACCCCAGCTTCGGCTACCAGAACCGAGGAGGATGGGTACTCGGCAGTCGGTCCCAAGGGTTTACCTTCGTGCCCTTCGATTCCAAGCCCAAGTCCCCCTATGGATTTCGCTACGGCAACGCCCTATGGATCAAGTCCCGGGACCTCGGGGAAATACGCAACGGTCGAAGGCAGGAGTCGGTGGGGCAGGACGAACACGATCGCCAGTTGCAGGACAATCCCGCAAATCGCGCGCAAATGGGGATAGGGAGGTGGAACAACTGATGTCCATCGCCATCGGCCTGCGGGCGCACCCAGGGCCGGCCGGGAAATCGGCCGCGCTGCACAGGAACCTGGCTTCCTGCTTTCTCTCGGTCGCGGTTTCAACGATCTTCCTTTCGGTGGTCCCCCCCCGCGCACAAGCCACCGACGAATCGGGCTTTGTGGGTTCGAGCCAGTGCGTGCAGTGCCACCGGGAGATTGCCGAAGTCCAGTTGGAGAGCGGGCACCCTCTGACGTTGAGGCGAGTGCGCTCCATTTCCCGGTTGCTGGAATCGGCGCCCCTGGAGTTCTCCGACCCGCGCAATCAGGTAGCCTATCGGATCGAGCGGTCTCCTGACCCCGAGTTCGCCCTCGACCTGGTGGCCGCCAGAGACGGAGAAGTCGATCGCATGCACCTGCTTTGGGGCATGGGGGCCGGGAGGAAGGGAATCACCTTCGTGGGCATGACCGATGCCGGCGCCTACGGCCAGAGCCGGGTAAGCTGGTATCAGTCCACCGGGGGGCTGGACATCACCACCGGGTTGGAGGACCCGGTCGACAATGCCTACGATGCCCTGGCGGACTGGATGAGTCCGCCGCAACGAGAGCACTGCTTTGCCTGCCACACCACCCGGAACGCCGACCTGCCGCCTGAAAAAATGGAGACTGCCTCCGCAGGCGTCCACTGCGAACGCTGTCACGGACCGGGGCAAGAACACGTCCGGGCCATGACCCGAGGAGATTCCGATCCCGCCGCCACCATTGGCAACCCCGGCAAGATGCCGGCTATCGAGCAGCTCTATTTCTGCGGCGCCTGCCACGGAGCGCCGCCGGGAGGCAGCGACCTGCAGGCGCTTGCCAGGTACATGGTCGACAAGGAGGTGTCCCGTTTTCCGGCCCAGCGCCTGGTGTTGAGCCAGTGCTACAGCGAGAGCCGGGATCAACTGAAGTGCACGACCTGCCACGACCCGCACGAGAGCCTGGTGCAAACCCCCGCCTCCTACGATTCCAAGTGCCTGGCCTGCCATGGAGGCGATCACGCCACGGCTTCCGGATGCAAGGTGGCTACCAGCCAATGCAGTTCCTGTCACATGCCCTTTGTAGAGGGCTTCATGACCCACTCGGAGTTCGCCGACCACTGGATACGCATCGTCGCCGAAAAGAAACCCTGAATGCCTGGAGCCCGTGGGACTGAGGATCACTAACGCTCTATGAACAGTCCGCTCGCCGCCAGGAACACAAGAGGGATCCCGCCGGAAGAGGGGGCGAGCCGCCTGCCTTGGAATGGGCTGTGCCGCATATCGGCCGTTCCGGCGCTTGCCGTTGTCCTTCTCTGGGCGGTCCAGCTCGGAGCGCAATCGGCCGATTACCTGGAGGCTAAAGAGCGGTATGAGCGCAAGGAGTATCTGCTGGCCATGCTGGCGGCTCAGAAAGCCGTGCAGCAGGACGGTGAGAACGCCGGATACCGGCACCTGTACGGCATGACGCTGCTGCAGCTCAATCAGTACAGCGACGCCGAACCCGAACTGCGCAAAGCCCTGGCTCTGGACCCCTCCAAAGCCGACTTCCACTACGGCGTGGCGGCTCTCATACTCCAGCAGCGGAGCGAAACCGAAGACCCGACCGATCCCATGGGTATGGGCGCCAGAAACGAGACCAGCGAGCCGGTGGAAGAGGGCATGCGGCTCCTGGAGAAGGCCCTGCAACTGGACCCCAACCACCTGAAGGCCAGGATGCACCTGGGGCGCACCTACCACCAGCAGAACATGAGGAGCAAGGCTCTCCGCCAGTTCGAGGCGGTGGTGGCCAGGGATCCCCGCTACGCCTGGGCTCACTACCACCTGGCCGCCATTTACCTGGACGCCGGGATGTTTCGGGAGGCACTGCAAGCCTTGCAGCAGGAGGTGGAAGATCACCCTGACGCCGGCCAGGCCCGCCTGGAGCTGGCGGACCTGCTGCTGCAACTCGGAAAACCCAAGCTGGCTCTTTCCCAGTTGACTGCCGTCTCCCCCGAGAGCCAAACGGTCTCGCTCCCCGATCTCCACTTCGGTCTGGCCAAGGTCTATCGCAGGCTCGGACAGCTCGACAAGGCCATTGCGGCCGCCCGGCAGTCCATCCGGCTCCTCCCCGAC
>JAPVWS010000101.1 GCA_027493295.1 Candidatus Versatilivorator vitaminiformans
TCCGACGCTCATCTGTTCGGCGATCCCGCCCACGTGATCTATGGGGTGGAGCCCGCCCGCGCCCTGAAGGCCACCATCGCCTCCATCAACGCCATCCGGCCGCGTCCCGACCTGTGCATCTACACCGGCGACTCGGTCTCCGAGCAAACCGAGGCCGCCTACCGGCTCTTCAAGGCGCACATGGAAACGGTCGTCCCTCCTGTCCACTACGCCGTCGGCAACCACGACGACCGCGGGAGCCTGCGGCGGCACCTGCTCAACCAGGAGCAGTCGGAGGGCGATCCCTACTACTACTGCCTGCATCGATCAGGGTGGCGGCTGGTGGTGCTGGACACTTCCCGCCCCGGGGAGGTCTGGGGAAGGATGGAGGAGGAGCAACTCCAATGGCTGGACCGGTTGCTCCGGGAACGCCAACCCACTCTGGTCTTCATGCACCACCATCCCCTGACCAGCGGTGTTTCCTGGATGGACGCGCTGATGTTGAAGAATGCCGAGCCGCTGCTGGAGATCCTCAAAGGGTCCCAATGCGTTGAGGCGGTCTTTTTCGGCCACATCCATTTCGAATGCCACCTTCACTACGCCGGCATCCACTTCATGTCGGTGCCGGCCATCTCTTTCCAATTCGGAGAGGGCCCCTGGTCGGAAAAGTCGGTGTCGTTGCCGGGCGGTTACCGCGTGATCGCCCTTGGAGGGCAGGGACTGCGAACGGTGGTGCACCGGCTGACCGCCGACGAGCTGCGGCGTGCCTGAAGGTCAATCAAGGAGAACAGTCGAATGAGAATTACTCTTGGATGCTGTTACTGGCGGCCCATCGCCTTGCTGGTGGCTCTGTTGGCGATCTGGTTCTTTTGGCAACGGTCTTCTCAGGTCCCGGACATGTCGGCAAAGGGCAGCCGCAGCCTGACCAAGGCCGATATCGACCAGTGGATGGAAGAACTGTCCAACTGGGGGCGTTGGGGAGACTCGGATGAGCTGGGAGCCCTGAACTTCATTACCCCGGCCAAGCGCAAGCAGGCTGCCGCGCTGGTTAAGGAAGGCGTTTCGGTTTCCCTGGCCCGGGACATCGAGAAGGAAGAGTCGGTGGACAATCCCTTCCCGGTCGAGCATGCCATGCTGTTGACCGGCGAAAGTCCCGGGATGTTCTCCAATGACGCCTATCGCATGCAATACCACGGCTGGGCCCATACCCACATGGACTCGCTGTGCCACATGTTCTACGGGGGCAAGATGTTCAACGGGTTCTCCCGCATGGAAGTCACCGACAGTGGCGCAGGCAAGCTGGGCATTGAGACGGTGAAGGAGGGCGTCTTCAGCCGCGGGATCCTGATGGATATTCCCGCCCTCAAAGGGGTCGACTATCTGGAACCGGGAGAAGCCATCTATCCCGAAGACCTGGACGCCTGGGAAAAGAAGGCCGGAGTAAAGGTGGGTCGGGGGGACGTACTGCTGGTACGAACGGGACGCTGGGCCAGAAGGGACGCCAAGGGCGCCTGGGACGTTTCCGAAACAGCGGCCGGAATGTACGCTTCCTGCGCCCGCTGGCTTCACCAGCGGGAGATCGCCCTGCTGGGCAGCGACGCCGCCAGCGAGGTGGCCCCTTCGGGCATCGAAGGCATCGTCTCACCCATTCATCAGCTTTCCATCATCGCCATGGGGGTTCCCATCTTCGACAACTGCGATCTGGAAGCCCTCAGCTCCACCGCCCGCCGCCTCAACCGCTGGGAGTTCCTGATCACGGCGGCCCCGCTGCCGGTCGGCGGCGGCACCGGATCGCCGCTCAACCCCATCGCCACTTTCTAACCCGGCCGGTCGTGCCGACTTCGACCGGGATCTGTTCCCGCCGGGCCGGGATTCGGAACATCGGGCAAGCCAGGAGACCAAACCAATGAGAGCATCGTTCACCGCCGTGGCCATCCTGGCCGGCTGCACCCTGTGGGTTTCGCCGGCGCCGGCCGAGGAGGTCGATTTCCACGACGTGCACTTCCACATCGCCAACTACGTCCAGCGGGGCATCGGCCTGACGGACTTTCTGGAGATCATGGGGGACAGGGTGGGACGCGTGGCGCTGTTCGGCATTCCGCTGCAGCAGAAGTGGGACTACTTCGAGTCGGGAGAACGGGCGCCCGATTACTATCTTCTTTCGGATTCCGCCCTCTATTACTACTCCTTTGTGGATGCCATGGTTGCCGAGGCTTACCGGGGTCTTTCACCCCAGGACCAGCGCCGCTTCGACCCCATGATCACCGGCTTCAACCCGACCGACATGTACGCAACCGACCATATTCGGCGGGTGCTGACCCTTTACCCCGGCGTTTTCAGCGGCATCGGCGAGTTTTCCATCCACAAGGAATTCGTGTCCTCCAAGGTGCTGGGGCACACCGCCAGCCTGCACAACCCGGCCCTGGACAGGATTCTGAAGTTTGCCGGGGAGGTGGGGCTGGTGGTGATCCTGCACTGCGACATCAACACCGTGAGGCCGGTCAAGGGCACCCGGCCGGCCCATTTCGACGGCCTGAAAGAAATCTTCAGGGCCCATCCCCAAACCACCATCATCTGGGCCCACTCCGGTCTGGGCCGTTTCGTGGGGCCCACGCCCAACCACCTGGAGTTGCTGGAGGAACTCTTTCGCGACCCGGCCCTCTCGCACGTCCATTGCGACCTCTCCTGGGACGAAGTCGCCAAGTGGGTGGTCGAGAGTCCCCGGTCGGTCCGGGCCTGGGCCGAGCTGCTGAACGCCTACCCCGAGCGCTTCCTCTTCGGCACCGACTCGGTGGCGCCCGCCAACCCGGAGGCCTACCTGAAAACCTATCGCGACTACCAGCCTCTCTGGGACCGGTTGGATGAAACGGCCAGCCGCAAGACCCGCTACGGTAACTACGAGCGCATCTTCGATGCCGCCAACAAGAAGGTGCGAGACTGGGAGCGGCGGCAAAATGGCGCCGGGTCCGGCCCCGCCTCCCGGAAGTAGCCGCGGAAGTGTCTTGAGAGCATACGAACCTGAACCACCCGATCGTCAACCGTAGTTGATCGACCAGATAGGGTCACGCACGGAAGCTTGGCCCGGCCTCCGATTCGATTCTCTCCCAGCCGGCACGAACTCCGGACCGGAGGGTGGATCTCTCGAAACGGATCGCGAACCTCTTTGCTCGCATTGAGATCGTTGCACTCTCCTTGGCCGGATCCTTCGGCGGCAACGACGAGCAGAATCCTGCAACTCTCTTCCCAGTCGAGTCTCCTGCATCGGCACCGGGGAGTTGCCGACTCCGTCCTCTCCGACTACGCTATTCGGACGGGTAAATGGCTCCGACCCTTTTCAGCGCGAAGCTGCCGCTGTCGGAGCGGCCCGATCGGTCAACGTAAACCGTATCGCCGCTCATGGAACTGCCGCTGAGAGACTCGGCGAACATCCGATAGGCAAACATCGTGCAGGGAGACCTGCCAGTGGACGAACAGTCGTCGAGCACCTGCTGAACCTCCAGCAACACGGACCCTTCGATGATGTCCCCCTTGACGCTGAAAAAACGGTCGGTCGTGGGGAAGGCGCCGCTGAGGATATTCAGTCTTCCGTAGAGCATGTCCCTTTCCTGGTAGAGCGTCAGGCTGACCTCGGCACTGGTGCCGGCCCCGGTGACGGAACCCTCCCAGACACCCGCCATCGCCGGGGTGGTGCGCTGAGGCAGGGCGAAGGCCGGCAGGAACCCGGCAAAGGGCCCGGTGGTGCTCTCAATCAGAGAGGTGGCGACAATGCGCGGAATGCCGTCATCTTCCGGATCCAGATTCTCAACCTCGATGGTGATTGGCCCGAAAGTGCCGGGAACCGACATGCGAATATCGTCGCTGACGAACATCTCGCTCGGATCGAGATCGACGGCCGGCAGTGTTTCCTGCAGGACTCCCCTCTGGGTATGGAGCTTCACGCTGACACGTCCTCCCCCGGAACCGATGTTGACCACGGCCAGACGGGACTTGAAGGCTCCCCTCTTCACCGAGGAGTGGATCAGAAGCGGATTCGAGGGTGTCCCCTGGCTCTCGACAAAAGCCGCGGGTTTGAAGATCTGGTCGGCAATGGCCACCAGCATGGCCGGATCGTTGCTGGTCTCGTCCAGGATGACGGAGGCCCAGGCGGTGACCGGTTCGTCCGAGAAGATCAACAGCCAGCCGGTGGTGGCTGCTCCGCCCCCCTGTACCGGAGTCAGGGCGTTAATGATCCCGTTGATCTGACGCAATTCATTCGACCGGACGGAGAAGGCACCCGTGCGGTCCAGGTTGCCGGAGGGGCCGTAGAGACCGATGGCCACACTGGCCGAGGGACTCTCACCCTGAGCCAGTGAAGACTGGCTGAAGTTGTTGATCCCGATATTGGTCCGTGCGCCGTTTGCACTGGTCACGAAGGGAATGATGTTGACGAAGTTGTCGCCCCCGAGGCCCTCCTGATTGGCCTGCTCTACCTGGGTCGGCAGCTTCGACAGGGATGCCGTGGGATTGGACAGGCTGAGCCGGATGGCGCGAATCCGATCCTGCATGGTCTGCCATTGATCGACCCCGTGAAGTCCAATTGCCCGATTCTGGGCTAGAACGGCCGAGGAAAGCAGCAGCAGACCGCTCAGGCACCATATTGTCCGTTGAAGAGTTCGCATGTGTTTTCTCCTAACTGCGCGGCCTGTCTCCGAGTTGCTCTTGAGCGTTTGTGACTGTGGGAGAGAGTCCGAGAAAAGTGCCGCCCCTGGCCTGCCGGGCAGATCACTGGAGGAAGAAACAGCCGATGGTTGTTGAAGAGGAACCACGAAAAAACACAAGTACCGATGGACCTCCTCTGCTGCGACGACGTCGTGGGATGAAGCCCCCCGGGAGCGCGGGCGTCCCGCCCGCACACGTCCTGGCACAGCCTCTGCCATCTCCGCGACCCGGCTCGACCGGCAAGGGCGCCAGGACTCTGCTTCGTCCGAGCCCATGGCGTTTCCGCCGGCAGAGTGGCCGGGTGCCGCATCGCAGGGAAACTGAGTGGCACCGAACGGGAGTGCATGCGGGCGGGACGCCCGCGCTCCCGGGGGGCTTCATCCCATCACTCTTGCTCCTCAAGGGGGCGCGCGCCGGCTTGCCGGGACGCAGCCCGTGCCGATGCGGCAGAGCCGTCACGCCCAGTGGCCCTTCGTGTCACTTCGTGGATCACTCTTTTTTCGTTTGTTTCGGACAAGAGAGGCTTGTTAACCCGGCAAACAAAAGAAACCAGCATAAGGGCTCAGACATTCTGTCTCTTTTCCCACCCTTCTATCTACAAGATTCCACGTTTTGTTCACGCCATCTGTGACAAATTTCACTGAATTTTGATAGTTTTCCGGCCGATAGTGAGCAAGCCAGCCCTGCCCCCTCACCCTGGGCAATCACTTTGAGAGTAGACGAACGTGGAACGCCAAAACATCATCGGTAGATGCTCGACCGGGAATGGTCACGGGCGGGCGCCGGCCATTGCCTCGGGTCCACACTGCTCGCGGCCGGCACCGACTCAGGCCGGCAGGATGAATCTTACGAAGCGGGTTGCGGGCAGCCTCGCTCGCCTTGTGATCGTTGCAATTGTCCTGGCTGGAGTCATTGGCGGCACCGGCGAGCGATTCCTGCTGGGCCAGGTCTCCGACCTCGAACACAGACAGCGGCAGAACGAAAGCGTCCGCGGCCGCGCGGCCGGCGACGTTGGCGATGGCGGAGATGCCACGCTTCGTTGCAGTGACGGCGGCGTTGGCACCGGAGTCTACATGGGCCACGTGTCCGGAGTTGAAGGACCGGGCGCGTTTGACGATGTGAGGGTGCTGCTCACTTGCGGCAACGGAGTACTTGAAACAACTGCTCCGGGGCCCGATGGCGGCTTTGTCTTTGCAGGACTCCCGGACGGCGACTACGTGGTCACGGTGCGCAAGACGGGCTATCGGGGGCCGCCCGCCAGAAAATTCCGGCTCGAAGGAGGCGCGATCACCTCCCCTCCCCCCGGTGAGATTGACCGGGAATACGTGCTGGCGCCCCTGGACCCGCACACCTTCGTCTATCACTGGGAGGAAGATCAGAGCACGTCCGGCTACGACTACTCCGCCCACGTCAACCAACCGCTGGTGGTGGAGTTCCTCGGCGACCCGATTGAGGTGAGCGACAGCTCGTCGGCCATTCGGCTGAATCGCAACTACAGCATCCTGCTGGTGGACAGCGAGAGCGGCAACTGGACGCAGGAGCACGCCTATCGGCTGCTGGAGACGATGAAGACCATTCCGCAGGACGACCGGCTGTCGTTTGAAGCGGATTCGCGCAGACCCAGCCGATGGCTGATCACCTCCGAGCATGTCGAAAACGACATCCGGATCATGGGCGGGTCAGGAACAGACAGGACGGTTCTGATCTCCGAGGCTGCGTTTGTATACGCAAGTCCACGGGTTGCCCTGATCGAGGGAAAGCGGGGGAAGTACTACTCGCGGCGGTTGCACCATGCCCTGGTGCGTTTCGTCACCGACAGCGGCCGGGACCAAGACGCCTACGAGAAAATCCTTCAGGAACGGTTCGGGGTCACCACGCGGATCACCGACCACACGACCTACAGGGAGCTCACGGCCTCTACCACCGGAGAGGGTGCATCGCGTTTCCAGAGATTCCATTCCGAGGAGATCGTGCAGATCATCAATACCTTCGAGGAAATGCCTTCTGGCATGCACAAGATCCCGCAGCTGAAATACCTGGTACGCCGCCTGGACGGCACCCCCCATCCGCTCTATCCGGATGCCGCCGCGGTGGCCTGGACAGGTGCCGGCTATATCGAGTTCATGGACAAGGCTTTCCTGGGGGGATCCATCGCGAGTGTGCACCGCCTGATCATTCACGAAAAGGCTCACTTCCTGTGGTCGCATCTGTTTGATGAGCAGTTGAAGGCGGATTGGATCGAGCTGGGCGGCTGGTACGAGGACGTGCGGAGCCCGAGCGGCTGGTTCACCACCAAGCAAACCGAGTTCGTCAGCGCCTATGGCCACCTCAAGAACCCCGATGAGGACATGGCCGAGTCGGTCGCCTTCTTCGTGATCAACCCCGACAAGCTCAAGTCACGCGCCATCGGCAAGTACGAGTTTGTACGCGACCGCATCATGCAGGGGAACTTCTATATCTCGCAGATCCGGGAAGACCTGACCTTCGAGGTCTACAACCTGTATCCCGACTATGTCTTTCCAGGGAAGATCCGCAGGGTGGACATCCGGGTCACCGGAGCTGCGGAGGAAGACAAGACCGTCCGGATCGAGGTCGAACTGCATGCGCTGGACAAAGTGCTCGAGGGGGCAACGGAAGTATATATGAGGATATTCAGCGAGATCGGCACGTACGTGGAATTGGGAATGCATCCCGTGGGCGTGCCGCCTGGAAAACCGGGCGCGGTGCTTGCGGGAAGCTTCACCCTGAGCAAATTCGCCAAGGCGGGTTACTGGTTCCCGGCACAGGTACAGATCGTGGACGCAGTTGGCAATGAGCGGTTGGAGCGGGGCGACGACTTCGGATGGAGCCTCTACGTGAACAATCCGCTTGAGGACGTCACGCCCCCTCGGTATGTAAGAAACACTGCGTCACTCACCAAGTCCGTCGAAACCCGGGAAGGCCGGGAGATTCAAGTAATTCAGGCAAGCTGGCAGGTGGAAGAAGATAGGGGAATGTTGGAGTGTCACGCCAATATCAACGACGAACTCCTGGAAACCTATCGCTTTCACGCGCAGGGTGACTACGACTCCCGTAGCAGGCGCTGCGAAGTCTTGTTCCTGATGCCGCACTACATGCCCTCATCGGTGTACACGATGAGCTATATCAGGATGAAGGACGTCGCCTTCAACGTTTCCGGCACCTATTTTCGCCATCCGGGACATGGTCTAAGGGAAGAGGACACAGTCGTCGATGAAGCGGGACCACAAGTCGAATTGGTTACGAACAACCCGGACACGAAGGCTCCGGAGGTGGACCTCAACGCCATTGAAATTAACGCCGAACCCACCAATCCGGACGCACCCAACGGCGAGACATTGGTGACTCTGACCTTCCGCATACGGGACGACATTGCCGGATTCACCCATGGCTACCTGAACTTGCGAGATCCGCAAGGCATCGAACATGGGTTTTGGGTCTATACCCCAAATAGATTCAGTCTATTCCCGTCCGGAGATCCCTCCCAGTGGACGACCTATACCTGGACCGTGGTACTGCCGGAGGGATCGGCGCCGGGCACGTGGGGCCTTGCCAACATGGCGGTGCAGGACAGGGCGCAGAACTTCAGACGATACGACTTTACCGAGATCATCCATTTCGACGTCGAGGGGAACTGAGGGTTACTTCCGTCAGCGCCCTCCCTGGGAGATCTTGGGCGAGGGGGGTGATCTCCATACCTGAGGTGGGAAGCTGTCTCGATAGCAGCCGAATCCCTCGACGGAGGCCCGTTTCATCAATTGAGGTGTTCGGTGACAGTAGGCAACCGGCACTTCCATTGCCGGAGCAAGTCGGCTTCGCGCCCTTCCTAGCTCTTCCCTCGGTGTCTCCAGGCCATCCATCGCCAAAGGCCTGGCGGGGCGTTCTCATCGTCCGTATGCCGCTCAGCCCGCTGATTCTCCCTCTTCCAGTTCTCGGTTGTCGACTCTCGCCAGATCTCCATGGCGATTGCGGGAAACGCTTGCTGGAGAAACAATGATCCGATCGAGTCGCGTCACGCTGCTCATCACCGTAGCGTTTGTCGCGCTCTCCCAGTCGCCTGCCCAGGTCAGGGCAGACGAAGGCTGCACAGGCCTCTACGCCGCCTTGCGTAGCGCGACCGGCGACCGCCTGGTCGAAGTGGTGCGCAGAGGCGATCGCAGTTGCCTCGACCGCCTTAGAAGCGATCTGGATCCGCTGTTGCAAACTGCCGTATCCCGGGAGTCGAACGTGGTCACCGTGGCCAACAGCATCCCCGAGGCAATGGCAGACTACACCGGTTTTGGAAACGAAGGGGTTCATCAGCTTTTCCTCTATTTGCGCGCGGCCGAGTATATCCACTACTACTGCCTCTTGGACCGCAGTTGCAATGGTGAGGAATGGAACAGTGCAGACACCTACTCCATGGAGGCCGGATCGCCGGTGCATCGGGCCGTCAAGGCCGCCATCGACTCCTTCGTCGAGCACCCGTTGTTCCGCCATGCCGGCAGACAGCACACCGACACCCTGTATGACGTCGGATACACCATCATCTTCTACGAGATGAGCGGGCTGTACTTGAGCCTGGTGGAGAACTGGCTCAACGATTGGGACGACAACTACGCCGCCAATCCAATCTTCCACGATCAGATGGATGTGATGCTGGACATTGTCTCCTGGGGGCATGTACGTCCCCCGTTCGCTGATTTTTTCGGAGAATACCGGGGCCTTGTCCATGGGTTGCGGGATTTCGTGTTGGCCGAACAGTGGCTGGGAACCTCCTCGCAGTGGATCATGGAACGATCCGTCATGGAATTGGGGCACTATTTCCAGCACAAAAACACAACGAACTACGAATACGTGTTGCCGATCGCTTTATCCGTCCTCACCACCTACCGAGACCGGCCCGAAGCCAAGGACATCTTTCTACGCTTGGTCGGCGAGATCGACTACCACGACGTCGGGAACTGCGAGCGATACGGCCTGTGCGATTGGTACGCCGGTGACGGCTTCAAAGCCAACTTCCAAGCCGCGCTGTTCACGGACACGATGGTGTGTCCCGTCAACGCCTGTTCCGGAGACACCATCACCATCCATGCCCAGGACCTGGAGGCGGACAAGCTGGCGACGGCCTGCCAGCGGATGTATGAAGAGGGTCAAGCCTTTCAAACCTTATTCGATACCCAGTGCACGCCGGTGCCGGATGACCTCAATAGCCATGTGGATGTGTACGTATTCAACGACGGAAACGCTTGCTGGGCAATGCAATTTCCGGCATTCGGCAGAGGCGTGGATACGTGCAGCGGCATCTATTACGAACATGATCCGTCGGATCCTGATTCATCAGCCCAGTTCATCGTGACTGAATACGTGCCCAACCAACACGCCCGTGATCCGGAACTGCCCATTCGAAACTTCGAGCATGAGTATGCTCACTACCTGGATGGCCGCTACAACCGCCATGGCCCCTATCGCGGACACGACGATAGCGTTCATTGGTGGGTGGAGGGCTTCGCAGAGTACCTTTCCGCCGAAGTGTCTCCCTACATTGGCTTGCCCAGATGCGAATCTCCCTACTCGTTGACGGAAACGCTCCTCCATTCCGATTCCATCCCCACCAGTTACGCCCAGAGGCATCTCGCTGTCCGCTTCTTGATGGCGAATCACCGCGACTTCATCGACACACTGCTCAAGTACACGCGTCAAGGCGAGTATGCGGCCTATACCGCGCACATGGCCGCCGAAGCGCCGAAGCTCGAAGGAGAGTGGCGAGCATGGCTGGCGGCCTGTGAAGTGCACACGGATTCACGTGTTGCTCCCTATTGTCCTAGCGGGCCGGACTTGTACCAATATGGCTACATCACGAGAGTCGTTCTGGGTTCCCTGGACCATGCCGATGACGAAAATCTCGGCCACCGGTTCTATGACGAGACGGTGAGTGTGCAAGCGGGCTCCACCGTCGAGCTTCGCGTTACCGCCAGCGTACGGATCCCGGTCGAGGGCGACGTCAACCGCGTGGAAGCGTGGATCGATTGGAACGGCGACGAGCGTTTCGATGAAAACACGGAACAGGTCATGAACAGAGAAGCTCGGCTGACAAACCGAAGCCATCCCGTCACCGTCTCGTCAACGGTGACCGCACCGCAAGACGCCCACATCGGTAAGGTTCGCCTGCGCGTCCGCGTGCAATACAAGCAGCCACATGGTGCAGACCAAGGGATCTGCGAGAACTACGAGAGCGGTGAAACCCAAGACTACGACATTACTGTGACAGCCGTTTCAAACCCCGGCGACGGTGAAGGACCGCAACCGACCTCGGGGGGTGACCTGTTCGTACCCGTCCTGCTGACCTTGGCAGGGCACAACGATGCTCTCTTCACCTCGGAGCTGACCCTGACCAACCGGGGATCGGAGGAGGCAACCCTCCACTACACCTACACGGCCGATCGAGGAAGCGGCAGCGGAACGGCCACTGACAAACTGGCGCCTGGGAGGCAGAGAATCGAACCCGACGCCTTGTCGTATTTGAGACAACTGGGTCTTCCCATTCCCCATTCGGGGAATCGCCTCGGGACGCTGAGAGTGGAGGTTGCGGGTTCTTCCGCCGTGAGTGTGGTGACGCGGACCACCACGGCCGTACCAGAGGGCCGCGCCGGCCTGGCCTATCCCGGCATTGGCGAGGATGAAGGGTTCCAGGAAGCAGTCTATCTATGCGGACTGCGGCAGAACAGCCGGGACCGATCCAACGTGGCCTTCCAGAACATGGGGACCGAGGGTGAGATCACCTTGAGAACCACGGTGTTTTCCGGGGATGGGGCCAATACCAGAAGTCGGATACTGGGTGACAAGAGGTTGAAACCGGGAGAGTTCCACCAATACGATGGAGTACTGAAAGCGTTGGGCAGTTCGGCCCAGGGCTATGTCAAGGTGGAAAGGGTCGCCGGAAGCTCGCCCTTCTACGCCTACGGAGTCATCAACGACAATTTCAACTCGGACGGCTCCTTCGTCTTTCCGGTTACCGAATCCAGCCTGGAAAAGACGAGGGGCCAGACCCTGCCGGTCATCATCGAAAACACAGGCTTCACCAGTGAGTTGACCGTCACCAACTTCTCGGAGTCGCACAAGCAGGTGGATTTCAGCTTTGTGGCCGATGCCGTCGAAACCAGCGATGATACCGCCACTTTCAGCCTAAGTCTCAAAGCCGGCGAGCAAAGGATCGTTCCCCAAATCGTCAACTGGCTGCGCCGGCAGGGCGTAGCCGGCATCGGTCCGGCTGGTCCGGCCTTCGTGGGAGCCCTGTTCGCCACACCGTCCGAGGGGGATATGAGCGGCATAGTGATCGGAGCCCGGACGGGCTCTCCTGACAAGAGAGGCGGACAATACAGCCTCTTCTACAATGCGGTGCCCTATGGCCTGGCCACGGTCGAAAGCGCCTGGATCTACGGGCTGCAGCAGAATGCGGAGAACCGCAGCAACCTGGCCCTGGTCAATACGGGAGAGGACGACGGCAGCTCCAGCACATTCGAGATCACGATCTACGACGGCACCGGGGAGTCTCGACCGAGAACGAAGCGGGTATCGCTCGGCCCTCGCCGTTGGAGGCAGGAAAACGGAATTCTAGGCAACATCAGCCAAGGGTATGTTCAGATCAGGAAGACCTCCGGCAACAATCCATTTGTCGCCTACGGCGTAATCAACGACGGTGGCAGGCCTGGGGAGCGGAGTGGGGACGGCGCTATCCTGCTCAGCCAGGAGTAGGTTTTCGGTCCTTGGAGTTTAGTCCAACACAATTTATCTTCAGTGACTTGACGGACTTTCCGTAAAGGGCTTATGGGTGAAGACAGCATTGGATGTGCGCTGGCTTGTGCTATTCCCCTGAGCACCTGCGTGTTTCCCCGACCGCAGCGCAAGCCGCGCTCTTGGGTCGCGAGTCGATGCTTAAGCAGAAAACCCGGCGCTCCGATCATGCCCCGCCGTGAGAAATCCAAACGGGCACACCCCGGCAAGGAGACGATGGCGGTCGGTTTCAGTGTGAAGAAGGGGAGACTTCTGTGGGGGCGTGGGCGGGATCGGGTTCTCCCTCCCGCGTTTCGGTCTCCCCGGCAGTGGATTCCAGGGAAGCCGCAGCGGATTTCTCCGAACCCAGCAGAATGGCCAGCCAGCGAGTTGTGTCGCTGCTCTCCAAGCCGATCTTGGCGGTCATGGTGAGGGGCACCGACAGCAGCATTCCTACCGGTCCCAGCACCCATCCCCAGAAGACCAACGACAGAAAGACGACCAGGGTCGACAGGCCCAGGCCGCGGCCCATGAAGCGCGGCTCGATCACACTGCCGAACGCGAAGTTGATGCACAAATAGCCCGCGCCTACCATCAGGGCGGGGAAGGGTCCCAGTTGGACAAGCGCCAGCAGCATCGCCGGAACGGCGGCCACAATGGAGCCGATGGTCGGCACATAGTTGAACAGAAAGGCCAGCAACCCCCAAAGCAGCGGGAAGTCCAAACCCAACAGGGCCACCCACAAGGCCGCCGCCAGCCCGGTGGCCAGGCTCACCGCCGTCTTGATGGCCAGATAGCCCTGCACCGCATGGGTGAACTCCTCGAAGGCGCGGAAGGAGGCCTTGGGGTCCCCTTTGGCGGCCCTCAGCTTGGCGGGAAATCCAGAAGCCTCCAACAGGATGAAGACCACCGTCAGGATGATGAGGAAGGCGTTGGTCAGCACTCCCCCAAGACCGGCCAGCAGGGTGGCCACAAGCTGCATGGCCTCCCCGGGATTGACCACTTGCCTCAACAGTTCCCAGTCGAGATGGACGCCCATGGCCTTCAGCCAAACGAACAGCGCGTCCATCTGCTGATTCAAGCTTGCCTTGTAGGCATCCATCTGCTGGAAAAAGCCGTTGAAAGAGGTGCTCAACACGGCTCCCATGCCAATGCCGATTCCCAAGATCACCAGCACCACCGCCAGCACGGCCAGGGCGGAAGGAACACCCTTCCGTTTCAGCCAGAAGACGAAGGGTCCCCCGATAACGGCAATGAACACGGCCAAAAGGAAAGGAATCAGGATGGCCGAGGCTTCCCGAATTCCGGCGATGATGATCACGATGGCCGCGATCACCATGGCGCCGCGCGCCGTCGCCTTCTGTTGATTCGTGTCGCTCATGGGTGATTCGTACGGATGCAAGGGCGGGGCCGCCCGCTGGTGCCGTCGGTTCTACCGCAAGCGAGGGGCTGCACTGGCGGCACCGTGTCTGGCACATCCAGCCCGCCTGCGAGTTTTCGGAGCGTGATAGACTCCGTTTTCCAGCTGTATTCTAGCAGCCTTGAAACGCGGACGCGACGCTAACCGGCAGGCATCGGGCTCTCCACGGTGACCGCCGGTTCGCTTCGCGACCGGGACACCTCTCATGGCCGAATCCGGCAACCGCAAGGGCACCTTCGGCTGGTGCATGTACGACTGGGCCAACTCGGCCTACACCACCACCGTGGCCGTGGGCTTGCTGCCCGCCTATTTTGCCCAGGCGGTCGTGGGTTCCGAGGGGATTCGACTCGGAGACACCCTCTACAGGGCCACCACCCTGTGGGGGTTCACCGCCGGCCTGGCTGCCTTCCTCGCCTTTCTGTTATCTCCTACCCTGGGCGCGGTCGCCGATATGACGGCTTCCAAGAAGCGTTTCCTGCTGGCCTGCGCCTACACGGGCTCCCTGTTCACGGTACTGCTCTACTTCTGCCAGTCGGGCGATGTCTTCCAGACCCTCTTCTTCTTTCTGATCGCCCAGGTTGCCTACGTCGGCGGCAACGTCTTCTATGACGCCTTCCTGCCTCAGATCGCCCCCGGCCGAAACGCCATGGACCGGCTGTCGGGCAAGGGATATGCCTACGGCTACGTGGGAGGCGGCCTCCAGTTCGCTCTCGCCCTGGGACTGGTGGCCGGACATCGCCGGCTCGGCATGGCTCAAGGCCTGGCGGCACGCCTGGGCATGGTGATGGCCGGGCTCTGGTGGGCGGGTTTCACCCTGGTGACCGCACGACATCTCTCCGAGGCGCCCGGTCGGAAAGTCCCGGTCCACGGGCAGTCCGCCCGCCCGCAATGGATCGCCCTCCTGGCCGCCGGTTTCTCCCGCACCCTGCAGACCGCCCGCCAGGCTCGCCGCTATCGCCACCTGGCGACTTTCCTGCTGGCCTACATGTTCTACAACGACGGGATTCAGACCGCCATCAACATGGCCACCATCTACGGCAAGGACGAGCTGGGGCTGAGCACCACCGCCCTCATGGTGACTCTGCTGACGATCCAGATCGTGGCCACCGCCGGGGCGCTGTTGTTCAGCCGAGTGGCCCTGTGGATGGGAACCCGGCAGGCGGTCATGCTGACCCTGGTGATCTGGTCGGCGGTGGCCGTGGCGGCCTATTACATTCAGAATGCCCAGGAGTTCTTTGCCCTGGGCGTGTTGGTGGGATTGGTTCTGGGCGGGTCCCAGGCCCTGAGCCGTTCCCTCTACGGTTCCATGATCCCGCCCCAGGCCAGCGCCGAGTTCTACGGCTTCTACACTCTCTTCAGCAAGTTCTCCTCCATCTGGGGCCCCTGGGTCTTCGCCGCCATCACCCTGATGGCAGGCAGCGCCCGGACGGCCATCCTGTCGCTGGTGGCTTTTTTCCTGGTGGGTCTGGTGCTGCTGGCACTGGTTGACGAGGAAAAGGCTCGCCAGGCCGGGCGGGAGGACGTGGCAACAGGAACGGAACAAGGGCAAGACCTGGGCAAAATCGGAAACTGAGCGGCGACACCAGCCGTGGCCGGCCGATTGGAGCGACCGCCGAGTCGGAGGCATCGGGGGTTCAACCCACACCCGGGAGATGGGTTATGATTGCGGGTGAGATTACTGCGAAAAAGGAGCGTCGCATGCGCATTGCCATCGGCGGTATCGAGCACGAGAGCAGCAACTACTCCACGGTGGAGACTCCGCTGGAGGAGTTCTACGGGCACTCCCGCTCCAGCGGGCCCGAGGAACTGCTGCAACGTTCGGGTGAGGTCAACACCATCATCGACGGATTCATCAGGGAGTTGCGGCGGCAAGAGGTGGAGATGGTCCCGCTGGTCTGGCGCCACGCCAATTCCGGAAAACAGCCGACCGGGGAGACGCACGAGGCGCTGAAGGAATCCCTGCTGGCGCTCTTGCGGCAGGCCCTCCCGGTGGACGGTGTGCTCCTGAGCGTGCACGGGGCCTATTCCGCCGAGGGGGTCGACGATGCCGACGGGGACATTCTGAAGAGTGTCCGGGAACTGGTCGGCTCCCATTGTCCGATTATTGGAGTCCACGATCTCCATTGCAACATCGGCAAGTCCATGGTGGACAACGCCACCGCCCTGATCGTGGAGGACACCTATCCCCACGTCGACATGGCCGAACGGGGCGTGGAAGCGGCCGACATGATGGTGCGGACGGTGCGGGGCGAGATCCGTCCCACTCTGGGCTGGCGCTCCATCCCCCTTTTCTGGGCGGCGGCCAGGATGATCACCGCCGAAGAGCCCATGAGCCTGGTCATCGACCGCCTGCACGCTCTGGAGAGACAGCCCGGGGTGTTGACGGCCAGCGTGGGGGTCGGGTACCAGTGGGCCGACGTGAACTGCGCCGGGGCTTCCACACTGGTCGTCACCGACAACGATCCGGCAGGAGCGCAGCAAAAGGCTGACGACCTGGCCCGCTGGATCTGGGAGCGGAAGGAAATCTGGCAGCGGGAGCCTCTTTCGCCCGTGCAGGCCCTGGCACGGGGTGAGGCCCTGGGGAAGTATCCCATTATCCTGGCCGACCAGGCCGACAACCCGGGCGGCGGCGCGCCCAGCGACAGCACCGAGATTCTGCGCCTCTTCCTGCAGAGGCGCTTGCGGGACGCGGCCGTGCTCCATATCGTCGACCCGGAAACCGTCCAGACGGCTCTCCGTGCGGGTGTCGGGAAACGGGTTGAGGTCGAGGTCGGAGGGAAGTCTCACCCGTTGGTGGGACCGCCGGTCCCCATGCGGGCTGAAGTGGTGGCGGTGAGCAACGGGCGTTTCGTCTATGACGGTCCCATGTTTGCCGGCCTGGAGGGCGACCACGGAGACTCGGTGTTGCTCAGGCAGGACGGGGTCTACGTGGCGGTCATCACCCTGGGCCACCAGCCCATGGATCTGGCCTTCAGCCGTGGTTTGGGACTGGATTGCGCCCAGATGCGTTACATTTGCGTGAAGTCCACCGGCCATTTTCGCAGCGGCTTCGAGCCCATCGCCGGCTCCATCTTCAACGTCGATGCCAGCAGCGTCTTCACCCAGGACTTCTCCAAGCTGCCCTTCAAGCGCCTGGGCCGAAAGATCTACCCCATGCAGCCCGATACGGCCTTCGAGATTTGAGGCCCATTTCTCCCCCGGGATAGCCGCCCCCGGCGGTTACTTTGCCGCGCCTTCGGATTTCATCGATTGCAGCCAGCCCTCCAGGTGGCGTGCGGCAAATTCCCGGCCCCCCAGACCGAACGCAATAGCCAGGGCCACCGCCACCGCGCCCAGGATCAGGCCGAAGGCCAGGTTGACGATTTCGTCCGCCAGGCCCATGTGCCGCAGGGCCATGGCCCCCGACAGCACCAAGATGGAGATTCGGGCGCCCAGCGCCAGCAGGCGGGACTGGGCGGCTCCGGCCGCCAGCACCGTCCGCTGCACGAAATTGGCCAGGAAGAGACCGATGGCGAAGATCACCAGTCCGACCACGATGCGGCCGGCGAAGACGAGGAACTGTGAGGTCATTTGAGACAGGACGGCAAAGCCCATGAGTCCCGATGCTTCGGTAACGGCGAAGAGCATGATGGCCACCAGGATCAGGGTCCCCACGATGGCCGAGGGTGTCCGTTCTCCGTCGCCGGTTTCCTTGCCCAGGCCCAGCTTGGCCAGGATGCCGTCGAAGCCGGCGCCGGCCAGAAGGTTGGCTACCAGTCCCGACACCACCCGGCCCACCAGGTAGGCGATGGTCAAAACCAGCACGGCGCCGAAAATGGCCGGAATGGCTTCCAGGATCATGGTGAGCATGTTGCTGGCCGGTACCGTGATGGCTTCCATCCGGAGGGCGTTGAGGGCGGCGATCACCACCGGCAGAAAGATCAGAATGTAGGCGATCAGTCCCACCACCCCGGACAGCCGCTGGGTCCCCAGGGCGGTGGAGAGGCCTCCTTTCTCGCCCAACGCGTCCAGTCCCACGGCTGACAGCAGGCTGCTCACCACCCGTTGCACGATGCGGGCCACGAACCATCCCACGCCCAGGATGACCGCGGCCGTGAAGAGATTGGGAATGAACCCCGCTACCTTTCCGACCATGGCTTGAATCGGCTCGAGCAGTCCTTCCACGGCCAGGGCGTTGAGGACCCCCGGCAGAAACAGCAGAAAGATCAGCCAATAGACGGCATCGGCCAGGCTCCTGGCCAGAGGGAGGCGCTGTATGTCCTCTTCTCCGACCTCGCCTCTCAGCCGCTCGTCCAGCCTGGCCGCAGTCAGCACCTTGGCTATGACCAGTCTCAGGACCGAGGCCAGGATCCACGCGATGATCAGGAGGAAACCCGCGCCCAGGATGCGGGGGGCGAACTCGAAGATGCTGGTGAGGAGCCGGTTGAGGGGCTCGGTCAGAATGGTCAGTCCCAGGGTCTGGAAGACCGCCACCAGCACGAACAGCATGATGAGATAGTAGGCGCCCCGGCCGACCCAGTTGTCGACGTGCACGTCCTTGGCCCCCTCCTCTCTGCCAAACCAGGCTGCCACCTTGTCGTCGATGCCGCTGCGGCGCATCAAGGCCCGCAGGAGGGCCCCCACGATCAGGGCAATCAGCCACCCCACGATCAGGATGCCCAACGCACCGGCTATCCGAGGGATATAGGGACCGGCCAACTGGGTTAACTGATCCATCATTACGTTCAGCATGGCTCCTCCTTGGTTAGGGTCTTCCTGAAAAGCCGCATTCTCCACTCGGGACTGAGGCACATTATCGCACCCCCCGGCGGGACATTCGGGCTAACGTCCGTAGCTGCGTTTCCAACCTTTGGTAGCCGGTGTTTCCCGGATAAAGAGCCAGGAGCCTCCGGCCGTGAACCAGCGCCCTCCCGAACTCCCTCCGGTCCCGGTGAATGGTGGCCAGCGCGAACAGGAGATCCCGATCATGAGGTCGGGATCTCAGTGCTTGTTCCAGGACTCGGATAGCCTGGTCCGATTCTCCCAGGGAGTTGAGCGCTACCCCGTAGACGTAGGCATGGCGGCTGTTGTCCGGCTCCAGCTCTGCGGCCCGGGCCAGGTGGCCCAGGGCCGGGCGGCGCTGCCCGGTCCGAACCAGCAGCAGGCCCAGGGCGTGTTGCGCCGCAGCCGATCGGGGCACTGTTTTCAGCGCCTCCAGCAGCAGCTTCTCCCCCTCGTCCTCCCGGTCCATCTCCCGGTAGAGGTCCGCCAGATTCAGATAGGCCGGGATGAAGGCCGGCTGCAGGGCGATTGCCTGCCTGTAGGAAGCTTCAGCCCGTTCGAAGTCCCGCTGGTCCCGGTAGAGGTCCCCCAGGTTGAGGCGGCCGCCGGGATGGTCTGCATGGAGCTGCTGTACCGCTTCGTACTCACGGACGGCCGAGGCTCTGAGCCGGCGTTGCCGGGGTGATAGCCCGGCCGGGACAGGCCCGGCCAGGGAACGGCCGGCCAGGGTCCGCACCATCTTTAGCGGATCCTCCAGGGCCGCCTGCAACGGGAGCTCCCGCTGGTGTGGCGGTAACGACCCCAGGGCTTCGACCGCCGCTGCCCGCACCAGCGGGCTGGGATCCCTCGCCAGCTCTGCGAGCGCCTCGGCGGCGCGCCCTCCGGGATAGTTGTCCAGCAGCGAGACGGCGGTGGCCCGAACGATGGCGGGGTGGTGGCGGGCCTGGGCCAATTGGATGAGATCCGCCGCCAGGCCGGGGATTCCCTGGCGGGCTGCGGCGAGGGTTTCGCCGAAGTGCTTGTCTCTGGGGCCGGTCCCGTACCATCGCTGAAAGTGTCCCACCGACCATTGAGTGGACCGGTCCCCATGGCAATTGCTGCAGGCGTTGGGCGTCCCCAGGCTGGCTGTCAAATCGGGGCGCGGGACGCGAAAGCTGTGGTCGCGCCGTGGGTCCACCACCATGTAGGTCCGGGCCGGCATGTGACACTCCACGCAACGCGCCCCGCTGGAGCCGGGCGGATGGTGGTGGTGGGAACGGGAAGCATAGGTCCCGGCGGTGTGGCAGCGGGTGCAGAGCGCATCCCCGTCTTGGTGGAGACGGGCGCTGTGGGCGTCGTGGCAGTCGGTGCAGACCACGCCCTCCCGGGCCATGCGGCTCTGCAGGAAGGACCCGTAGACATAGACCTCCTCCAGGATCTGGCCGTCGGGGAAGTAGAGGTCTTCTTCCAGCAGGCTCAAGTTGTGGGTGTTCAGCAGCGAGGCTCCATGGACGTAGTCCTCGCTGATGAGACCCCGCCTGGAGTGGCAGCGGGCGCACGTCTCCGCCTGTGTACGGTTGGCCAGAGGGGGAGTGCGCCGGGGCCTGCCGGTGCTCTGGTCGCGGGTCCAGACTGTTGGCTCGCCTTCCTTGAGCCGGATGGCTAACCCAAGGTCGGGGATATCCGGCCGAGCCTCTCCGCGGGCCCGGGCCTCGGCCCATTCCACGTGGGCGGCGCCCGGTCCGTGGCAGGCCTCGCAGGAGACGTCCACCTCGGTCCAGCGGGTCCGGTAGGTTTCGGTCGACGGATCGAAGTTCTTGCGCAG
>JAPVWS010000102.1 GCA_027493295.1 Candidatus Versatilivorator vitaminiformans
GTTCGACTATGACGCCAGACCCCAGCACCGACGCTTCCTGCCTCTGCTGGATCAAGGGAAGCAGCCCCTGGGGATCCTGCTGGATCAATGCCGTCGCCGGGGCATGACCTTTCTGGCCGGTCTCCGCGTGAACGACAATCACGGCCACGTCTCCATCCGCCAGGGTGTGGGCGCGGGCGCCGGATTCCTGGTGAACAACCCCCAGTGGCAGATCCGCGAAACGCCGCCGGGTCCCTACTACGCCTTGAGCACCCCCTTCGATTTCACCTTCGACCCGGTGCGGGAGTATCTCTATTCGGTGACCGTCGAGCTGGTCGATCGTTTCGACGTGGACGGCCTGGAGCTGTGCTTCCGGGATCACTTCTACTTCCCTCCCGGCAAGGGGCCGGAGCGTAAGGACCTGATGACCGGGCTGGTGAGGCGCATCCGTCGCATGCTGGATGAAAAGGGAAAGGAAAGGAACAGGAAGCTGCTGCTGGGAGCGCGGGTCTTCCAGACGCTGGAGGAGTGCGACACCATGGGGCTGGACGTGCCTGCCTGGATCGCGGAGGAGCTCATCGACTACATCTCTCCCGCAGACACCATGTACTGCGAGCCCAATTTGCCCCTGGAAGCCTTTTCCCGCCTGACACGCACCGGTCCCTGCCTGCTGTACCCGGGGCTGCTTCCCTGGAGCAGCATCCGCATGAGGCGCCGCCTGGGGGGACAACCCATCACCCTGGACCAGCAGAGAGCCCTGGCCATGAACATGTACGGCGCCGGCGCCGACGGTATCTTCTTCTACAACCACTTCGTGCCCCTCTCATGGGAGCCTTTCTACCCTCATATGCTCCGGGGCCTGGCCGAGACCCGGGAAACGCGGGACGTGACCCGGGGCAACCGGCACTACGTCTTCGAGCCGCTTTGGGCCGGCTGCCTGGGGTTCGGCGTAGACAAGACAGCCACCGGAGTGGTCAAGGCGGACCGGATGGTGCTGAAACGGGGAACTTCGAGGGCGGAGGGGAAATATCGATTCCGAATCTGTGAGCACGTCGGGCGCTCCCGCGGGGCCTCGTTGCTGTTTCGAGCCTATCACGCCGTCGACGGAGACCGGTTCCAGGTCCGGGTCAACGGAACGCCGGTACCCGATTCACGGCTGCGAAGACGCAGCGACGAGCGACGCTCGGACCTGAAGGCCATCGTGGATCCCAACTCCACCAGCAGCTCCGGACTGCCCCCGGTGCCCGACCTTCCCGGTCCCTTCTCCACCTTCTGGTTCGATCTGACCGAGCCCCCGGCGCAGTTCGGCGACAACTGGCTGGAGGTGCGGCTGACCCACGGCGATCCGGACCAGACCCGCGACATCCTGATCGACGAAGTGGAAGTCTTCGTCAGCGCCTGAGGGGTAACGGAGAAATCCACGAAGGGCCACTAACCCCGGATTTAGTCTCCAGCAACATTTCTTCCATTTGCTCATTTCATTGAGCATTTTGCTAAATTCGCAACGGGGCAGGTCATCTTGCCGGCGGACCTGAGGTTCTGCCTCTTTCAAAATCGGGTGCGACCTCGCGAAAAATGCTGTCTAACCACAAAAAGCACAATAGTCACAAATTGTGTTTTTATGCCTTTTGTGGCCATTTCCGGCAAACATACTACTGCCGAATTTTGCAACAGGCTCGTTTGAGTCTCTTCCTGTCCATTCGTGGTTCAGTCCAAAAATGATCGGCTGGTTTTCCTGGAATATTGCGAACGGCAAGGCCGTGGGCTTCTTGCTTTGCCTGCTCCTTGCGGTTGGGTTCACCAGCTTCAACCCGACGGATGCGGCGCCCGATGAGTTGCTGATCTTTCATCAGCAGCGACGGGTTCGGCTGCCCCTGGTTTCCGTCGAAGGTCGGAGCTATGTCCCCATCCTGGATGTCCTGCGCATTCTCGACCTGGCCTATTCCGAGAGCGGCTCGGCGGGGTTTCTCCGGATCTTCGCCGGCAGGGACGTGGTGGAGTTGGCTCGCAACCGCGTGCGGGTTCGATTGAATCGGAGCTCGATCGGCCTGGCAGCGCCGGTCCTGTTTCATGAAGGCCGCTGGCTGACTCCGCGTGGCTTTGTTCCCGATGTACTGAACCGGGTGCTAAAACCCGCCATCAGGGTTTCTCCCTCCGGGAATCGATGGTTGACCGGAGGCCGGGATTTCGTTCGAATCAATCTCAGCGCCAGCACCACCGATGAGGCCAGTCGATTGGTCGTTTCCCTGGTAAACGCCGGAGAGATCCGGGTCCGTGGCGAGGAGCGCCGCATTCTGTTCCTGCTGGGCGCATCCCCGATCGATCCGCCCGGAACGGAGGTCATCTCCTATCGGGATGATCGGATCGCTGGGGTCTCGTTTGAAGAAACCGGCCATTCGAGCCGGCTGGTGGTCTCTCTGGCAGACGAATCCGTCCAGACTCGCCTGACCCGGTTGGCCGGCCAAAATGCCTACATGGTGGACGCATTCCGGCCAACCGTCGAGGACTCGACAACGGCTGGGGAACCGAAGCGGTCCTTCCGGCGGACAAGGCGGCCCCAGGCTTCCGGTTGGAGGCGAATCACCATCGATCCAGGACACGGGGGCGCCGACCGGGGAGTTGTGGTGGGGGAGGGTGTCTACGAAAAGGATGTCACCCTTTCCATTGCTCGCAAGGTGCGTTGGGTGCTGGAAAGCAGGCTGGGAGTGGAGACGGTATTGACTCGCGGCCAGGATCGGACTCTTTCGCTGGCAGATCGCGCGCGGGAGGCCAATCGCAGCCGCTCCGATCTGTTTCTCAGCATACACCTGGGAAACAGCGCCTCGCCGATTTCTTCCGGAACCTATGTCTATCTGGCGAAACTGCCCCCGTGGGAAGTTTTTGCGCGGGAAAGGGGCGAGGGCGCCGCGTTCGAGCTGGTACGCTGGGATCGAGCCCAGGCGGCCGTGCTCCATCGAAGTTTCCATCTGGCCGAAATCTTGCAGGCCGTCACCAATGAGCGCTTCAACGGCGGCGCCCCGCTGAGCTTTCGGCATGCGCCCTTGCGGCTGCTGTCGCCGCTGGCAATGCCGGCAGTCCTGCTGGAGCTTGGAAACGTGAAGCAGGACGAGTTCAGGGAAACGGTGCTGACCGAACCCTTTCAAAACGGCGTGGCCGTAGCCGTGCTGGCAGCCCTGCAACAGTTTCGCCCCATCGATGAAGCGACCATGGCTCGCTAAGGAACAGGACACTACCTATGCCTCGCCATGTCAGGTTGGGTATGATGGTTCTGGTGCTGCTGCTGGTAGGGGGAGCTGTCTACTTCATGGATCTGCAGCGTCAGGTCCAGCGATTGGCCGGCTTGCCTCCGGAAGCGCAGGCGCCCGCACTGATGGACCAGCCGGCGTTCGAAGCCACTGCGCCCCGGAAAAAAGTCCTCCTCTTTTTTGCCTCCGCAGAGGTGGACGGCCGGCTGGAAACGGAGGAACGCGACATCTACGCTTCCGAGGAGATTACCCTGGAAGCAAAGCAGATCCTGGTGGCCCTGATCAAGGGTTCGCTTTCCGGTCACCTGCCGGCGCTGCCTTCGGAAACCCGGTTGCGGGAGGTCTATTGGGCTGAAGCGGGCTTGCTGGTGGTGGACGTCACCGGGGAGGCGAGAGTCCGGCATCCGGGGGGGATTACGGGTGAAGTCTCCTCCATTTACTCGGTGGTGAATTCCTTGACTTATAATTTGCCGGCGGTGAGCGAAGTTCAGATCCTGATCGACGGAGCCGAGGCCGACACCCTGGCGGGACACATCGATCTCAGGAGACCACTGCCACAGGATCTGAGCATGACGGCGCTGCAAAACGAGGACGGTGATCCGGCGATCAGCGAAACGCAGGAGTATTGAAAGGAACCCTATGCGCACCGATGGGCGGGAGAGCAGGGAGCTACGTCCGGTAAACATACAGCCCGACTTCATTGCAGGGGCCGAGGGATCGGTGCTGATTGCGGTGGGGAAGACCCGGGTCATCTGCGCGGCCAGCATCGAAGATTCGGTGCCGTCCTTCCTGCGGGGAAAGAATCGGGGATGGGTTACCAGCGAATACGCCATGCTTCCCAGGGCTACCGATACCCGTACCCCTCGGGAATCCAGTCGCGGCAGGGTCTCGGGCCGGACTCACGAGATTCAGCGCTTGATCGGCCGCTCGCTGCGGAGCGTCACGCGCCTGCAGGATCTGGGAGAACGGACTGTCTGGGTGGATTGCGATGTGATCCAGGCGGACGGCGGGACCCGCACCGCTTCCATCACCGGCGCCTTTGTGGCGCTGGCACTGGCTCTACAGGGACTTGTGGATCGGGGAACCCTGCCGGCCCTGCCAATCAAGGACTATGTGGCAGCCACCAGCGTGGGTGTCGTGGCAGGGAAGCCGTTATTGGACCTCAACTACGAAGAGGATTCCCGGGCCCAGGTCGATATGAACGTAGTCCAGACGGGCGACGGTTCACTGGTTGAGGTGCAGGGGACGGCTGAAGGAGATCCCTTTTCCCGCCAAGCCCTGGGCGCCCTCATGGATCTGGCTGCCGAAGGCATAGCCCGACTGGTCAAGATCCAGAAGAGCCTCATCCGGATTTAGTGTCCTGAAACCCTATTTCTGTTACAGGACACTAGCCAGGCTGTAGCCGGCTTCGCATCGCTTGGCCGGCGCATCCCCAAAAACCCGCAACGTGTCCCCCGAGCCCAAACCGACTCGCCGCTGGTCGAAGTCTTCCCTGGGGCCCCGTTTGTTGGTGGCCACCTTCAACCGGGGCAAACTCAGGGAAATGATGTCTTCACTGGCGATGGCGCCGGTCGATCTGGAATCTCTGGAGGCGGTCCCCGGGGTGACGACGGCTCCGGAAGAGGGAACCACCTTCGAGGCCAACGCCCGCCAGAAAGCTGTCCACTACAGCCGATTTACCGAGCTCCCGACCATAGCCGACGACTCGGGGCTGCTGGTGGATGCGCTGGGTGGCCGCCCCGGGGTCTATTCCGCCCGCTACCTCAGCGAGCAGGCCAGCGACGCGGAACGTTGCCGCAGAATCCTGGAGGAATTGGACCAGGTGGAGGATGCCAGGCGGACGGCCCGGTTCGAGTGCTGGATAGCACTGGCTCGTCGAGGGGTGGTGCTGGAGGTCTTTCGAGGGACACTGCGGGGCGTGATTGGACGCGATCTGCGGGGGGAAAACGGATTTGGCTACGATCCCATCTTCCAGGTTCCCGAGCGGGGCTGTTCCCTGGCGGAGTTGAGTCCGGGGGAGAAGTTGAGCATCAGCCACCGTGGCCGGGCCCTGCGAAAACTGCAGCAGGCGCTGTTCGGGGTATAGTGTCCTGTCTCGGAAATAGGATTACCATCTCCGACGGAGGTTCCACCGGGGTACGGACGGTTGGAGAGACCGTTTGGGTTTCAGCCAAGAGGCACCGTTCCGCTCCCTCTCCCCGGAACCTCCATCGGCCCTCCGGGTTCGGGCGGAACGGCACCGTCTCCGTCGTCGCTCCTCCTCGCAATGAATAGCATTGGCTCGTCGTCGCTCCTGGAATCCGGCGCCGTTGCGCTCCGAAAGATGGCAACCCTATTTCTGAGACAGAACACTAGACGGCCACAAGCTCCATCTCTTGACAGCCGGGTGCCCATCGGCTAGCTTGGGAGGTTCGGCAAGCCGGACGGGGCGTAGCGCAGCCCGGTAGCGCACCTGCCTTGGGCGCAGGGGGTCGGAGGTTCAAATCCTCTCGCCCCGACCAGTTCTTCCGATGGGAAATGCGGGCTCAGGTCAATAGAGAGCGATGGGCCGGGAAGGCCCGGGCTCCATGGCCACGATGGTATCGCCTCTCCACTCCACTTCGAAGGGGTCGGGGAATCCTGGAGCCCGCTCTCGGGTCCGGCGACCAGGTTGATCGAAGGCGACTGTCACCTTGGATCCCTTGGCCAAAGACCCCAGGTCGAGGATGGCTCCCTCCGGTCGGATCTCTTTGGAAATGCCGGTCCCCTGCACCCGCACCGTTTCCGCCGGGATCCAATCCGGCAGTCGAACCCTCACCCGCTCCTCCTGCAGCGCCTCCAATTCCACCCGGCCGGATCGCGGCACCTCCGAACGCACCCGGAGCCAGGGGGTGTCGGTGCTGAACAGCAGATTCACCCATACTCCCGATTCCTCCCTCACCACGCTGGCCTGGTAGGCTTCGGCCAAGGACTGCAGCGCCCCGCCCATCAGATCGGTGTTATAGGAGTGGTAGGCGTTGGGCAGCGTGAAGGCGAAGGCGCCCCGGGCCCGGTCCCGAATTTTGGCGTAGGCGTAGTCCCCGGTGTCGGGAAGGGAGGATTGCGGAATCCAGTCGGTTGTCACCACCTGGGCGGCCAGCAAGCCGTTGCGAATCATCCGCTCGGCGTCCTGAAAATAGTGGGGGAGCCCGCTACCGCCCAGCAGCAGGGCGGCTTCCACGAAGTCGCCGGTATTGTTGGCCTCCCCGCGGCCCGGCTGATCCGTCCTGCTCTCCTTGGCCCAGCCCCAGGAGGTCCGCCAGCGCCGCAAGCCGACGTCGTAAAGCAGGCGTCCCATATTCAGGTATCGCTGCTCGCCCGTAAGCAATCCCAGATCGATCAGGGAGGTCATGGTTCCCTCGGAAGAGTGCAGGTGCTCGCCGGCATCCGGCGTCAGTTCGCCCTTGGAGGTGAAGCAGGCCTCGATGTTGGCCTCGGCGAAACGCACGGCCAGGTCGACCGCCAGGGAATCGCGGGTGGCTCGAAAGTACTTCACCAGGGCCCCGATCAACCGTCCCGAAGTCTGATTGAGCTTGCGGGTGGGAGAGGGGATCCAACCCTTCTCCGAGTACCTGTCCGAGGGAAAGGAACCGGTGGCGCGGGTCACCTCGTCCAGCCTCCTCACGAATCGTCGGGCCAGTTGGATGGAGGGTTCGGATCCTTGCCACCTCCGGAGACCCAGCAACCCCAACAGGACCTCGCGGGAGTGGTGCAAGGCGGCCGTCCGCTTGCCGTCCGGCCCGGGCAGGGTGTCAAAGGCCAACCCGGAGGGATGGTCGACCGACTCGTGCAGCAACCGCTGCAACCCTTCCACGGCCTCGCGGTCGGCGGGCAAATCCAGGATCGGGGAGCAGACAGCCAGCGCATCCAGGAAGCGTCCCACCATGTGGGGTGAACCCCAGTACTCGTGCCGGGCCCAGGTGGGTTCCTCGGTGAGGTTGAAGCGGACGTAGGGAAGGCATCCGCGACTGCGGTTGATGGCGCTCCTGTAGATGTGCCGCACCCCCAGCAGCATGTAGGAACGCAGGTCGGCGTCCTGGAGGCGCCAGGGGTTGAGCCTGGTCCGGTTCTCACTTCCGCCCGGAGGCAGTGGTCCGGCTGCCTGGGCGAGCCGGGTGGCCATGAGGGTCAAGCCGGTCTGGGCGAGCCATTCTCGACGTTCCATCGTGTCATTTCCCAAGGGGCTTTCCGCCCCGGCGCACGGGCCTCCCTGCGGGAGTCCGTTTGACTTTCGGCAGCTTATGCCCGGGAGGTGTGCCGAAGCTGCCGTCCGGCTCATTATTATGGCAAACTCCGGGTTTTTCAATCGTGGCATTGAGCCCGCTCGTCTGCGTTCCGACGCCAAGGCTGCCGGTGTTGTCGGACCAGCCCCTTGTTGATAAAATGCCGGACGAGTTTCCGGTGGCGGAGCCCTGCGTTTTCCATCCGCCATCGAGGACCATGCACGAGTCGATGAGATACGTCTGGCTGCCATTCGGGATCTTTCTCTGCGCGCTGCTGTCGCCGACTGCCGATTCGGTGGCCCGGGCCGGGCAAGTGGTGAAGACCGATCTGTTTGTTGCCGGTGAAGGCGGCTACAAGCTTTTTCGCATTCCCGGAATCGTAGTCACCCCCGCAGGCACCGTCCTGGCCTATTGTGAAGCTCGGAAAGGCGATTCCGGGGACTGGGGGTCCATTGACGTGATGTTGCGCCGCAGCACCGATGGAGGGAAGACCTGGCTGCCCCGCCGGCGTTTGGTGCATGTGGAAGGCGACCAGCCCCTCAACCCGGTGGCGGCCGCCCAGAAACTCGACAGACCCGGAGAAAACACCGTCAACAATCCGGTAGCCATCGTCGACTACCAGGACGGCAGCCTGCATTTTCTCTACTGCCTGGAGTATATGCGCTGCTTCTACATGCGCAGCCGGGACGAGGGAGCCACCTGGACCGAGGCTGTCGAGATCACGTCCACCTTTGACGCCTTTCGGTCCGAGTATGACTGGAAGGTCATCGCCACGGGACCCGGCCACGGCATTCAACTGCGGCACGGACCCTACGAGGGACGGCTGGTGGTTCCTGTCTGGCT
This sequence comes from Candidatus Versatilivorator vitaminiformans, assembly GCA_027493295.1. Classification (GTDB taxonomy): domain Bacteria; phylum Acidobacteriota; class Terriglobia; order Versatilivoradales; family Versatilivoraceae; genus Versatilivorator; species Versatilivorator vitaminiformans. The sequence continues at coordinate 8,309 of JAPVWS010000102.1, forward strand.
TTCGCTGGGCACTGGAGAGCACGCCCATCGTCCCTCGGTGGCTTCGACCATTTTCAGCGACGATCACGGAAAGACCTGGCAGCGGGGCGAGATCGCGGTGCCCGACACTCCCGACTCCATCCACCCCAGCGAGACTATCGTGGTGCAATTAAGCGACGGCCGGGTGATGTTGAACACGCGCAGCGAGTCGAAGCAGCATCGCCGCCTGGTGACGTTCGGTCCCGATGGCGCCACCGGTTGGTCCAGGCCGCGGTTCGATGAGGCCTTGCTGGAACCCATCTGCATGGCCGCCATCGTGCGCGTCCGGCGCCCCAGGGGAGCACAGCCGGGGCTCATCGCATTTTCCAACCCCCACAACCTCTCCCGTCGCCTGGGCGGAGAAATCGCCGGGCGTCCTCGAGACCGGATGAGGATGGCCATCAAGCTGAGTCACGACGAGGGCCGAAGCTGGCCCTACCACCGCATTCTGGAACAGGGATTCAGCGGCTACAGCGATCTGGCGGCACTGCCCGACGGCACGCTGCTCTGTTTCTATGAACGGGGCAGCACCGATGGAAAGAACAACTACCGCCCCGGGCGTCTCACCGTCGCCAGCTTCGACGAGGAGTGGGTCCGGGCGCGGCCGTAACGCGGAAACCGCCGTCCCCGGCGCGAATCGGGGGCAGGACGCTAACTATCGACCCTTCACTACTAACGATCCGGGAGCGTCGCTTATGAACAGAAGAGAATTTCTGGTTGGCGGAGCCGGGGGCGTTTCGGCTTCCTTGCTTTGGCGGACAAAGGCAGCGGCCGCTTCGCCCGAACCGGCCGATCGAAGCGATCATCGCTTCAGGCTCGGCATTTGGCTCAGCGAACTGAAGTTGCCCTTTGCCCAGGAGCTGGACGCCGCCAGGGAGCTGGGTGCGGAATACGTGTGGTTTGAAGGCTCCAGGCCGGGTGGCGAATCGGGCATACCCGGGGGTGAGCCCTGCATCGCCACCATGAGTGACGCCGAGGCCGATGCCATGGGTGAAAGCGTCGCCCGGCGTGGCCTCAAGCTCTATCAGATTTGCGCCTACCGTCCCTTTCACAACACCCGACTGGTTGGGCTTACCCCGGACAATCTGCTCGAAGATGCTGAATTTCGCAGTGAGTTCGATGGGCTGGTTCGATCCATGCAGATTGCCGCCCGGTTGGGGGTCGGAGCCGTGCATTGCTACGGTTTCTGCTGGCCCGGAGAATGGTCCGCGGGCCAGGGGAGCTGGACAAAGGCTCCGACCTGGCCCATGAAGTGGTTGACCCGGGGCGGCGTCATCGCCGAGGTCGACCTGCGCAAGCTGGTGGCCGCCTTCACCCTGATACTGGAGCAGGCCGACAAGTACGGCGTGGAGGTCGTGCTGGGGATGCGGCCTTTCCATTACATGAGTTCGACCGGAAACTTCCGGCGGCTGGCGGAAGAACTCGGGTCTGACCGGTTGAAGGTCCAGTGGTCTCCGGCGGACAATGTGCTGATCGGCGAGTGGGATGTCGCCACAGCCGGTTTTACCAATCTGCGGCCCTATCTGCACGGGTTGCATTTGAAGGACGTTCACGTGCATGACGGAGTCGAGGGGGAATTCGAGTGGCGACCTCTTGGGGAGGGGTCGGTGGGCTATGCCGAGGTGCTTGCGAATCTGCGCCGCCACCGGAGCCAGGCCATTCTGATGGTCGCCAGCCATTTCCGTCCTGCCGGAGGCACCAACCTGGATGCGATGAGGATCAACTTCGGCAAGATTCAATCTCTCATACAACAGATCGAAGAGGGGGGCTGACCGTCCATTCGCCCCGGCCAGTTCTTTCGGTGAGATTCGCAGATCATTGGAGAGCGATGGGCCGGGAGGGACTGGACTCCTTGGCCGCCACGGTATCGACTCTCCATTCCACCTCGAAGGAGTCCGGGAATCCCGGACCCCGCTCTCGGGTACGGCCCCTGGGCTGATCGAAGGTGGCTGAATCCTTGGACCCATTGGCCAACGGATCCGGATTGAGGGTGGTTGTCCGCCGTTGAGTCTTGCCGAAACCGCCGGCTTCGTTGACCCGCAACGTTTTCGGCGCAGCTCTGAGCCACCGTCCAACGAATGCTTGATCTGGAAGCGGCTCCGCAGTACACTTCCGCAGTTTGAGACTGCGGCACAGTCTCATTTTGAACACCTCCTGGAGCCTCTGTGCGGAAGGGGGTGGACGATTCGGGAAAGGCGCCTGCAGGGTGGGGCAATGCCCCGACGGGCAATCGCCTCCGCCATTATAGGGGGTTGAGTCCCGAGGGAATTCACAGTTCGTCGGGACCCGGCCGACCGACGGTTACAAGTTCGATCGATCAAGAAGGATGTACGACGACCGCTTTATCGGACGCCGCTTGGACGGGGGCAACGGATCGGAGCTGACCGGCGAGCCCATTTACGATTGGCCCCCACAGGTCTTGAAGGAAGCCGGTATTCCCGATCTCACGTATACCGGTGAAATGGCCGCCGTGAGTTGGTTCGAAGTGATCGCGCAACGCGATCTGGAGGAATCGTGAAATACATAGGTCCGAAAGTCCGTCTGTCAAGAGCGCTCGGAGTGGCGTTGACCCCCAAGGGACAGATCGCCCTGGAGAAAAAAGCTCAGCGCCCGGGGCAACACGGAGTTCGGCGTCGTCAGATGTCGCCGTACGGTAAGCAACTGCTCGAGAAGCAGCGGCTCCGGTTTCAGTACAACGTTCACGAACGGCAGATGCGGAACTACTACAAGAAGGCCTCTCGCTCGAAAGGGGCGACCGGCGACAACCTCATGCGTCTTCTCGAATCCCGGCTCGACGCGGTGGTTTACCGCACGGGATGGGCGCGCACCATCTACGCGGCGAGGCAGTTCGTCAACCACGGACACGTGGAGGTGGGAGGCGCCCGAGTCGATATCCCGTCCTACTCGGTCAGGCCCGGTCAGACGGTGAGCATCCGGGACAAGTCGCGCAAGCTCCAGTGTTTTCAGGAGGGCGCGGGCGTCGACAGCTCGCCGTCCTATCTGGAGGCCGCGGAGTCAGGATTCGAGGTGACGAAGGTTCGCGAGCCGATGCGTGACGAGATCCCAGTGATCTGCGACGTGTTGCAAGTGGTCGAGTTCTACTCCCGCTGACGCCGGCGAGTCTGTTTAGCCCTCAATAAAGTGCGCCTTCCAGCCGGTGGCATTGCAGCGCGGCGGTATTTCGAGTAACTCCGGCTGTCCTGCCGGGTAATGCTGCTGCAACCCCGTGCCCGCGAGTCCCACGGCGGAAACACTTGCCGAGTCTGTCTCGACGCTTGATTCGGCGTGGTGTGGCAACGGTTTTGACTACAGCTTCCAACCCACCCTGTTGTACGGGACTGGGCTGAATTTCACGATACGTCCTGACCGGCCCAGTCCGCGACGACGAACAATAAATTATTACCAACCTGCACTTTGTGGAGAAATGTGGACAATTGGGGACGCCGCTGTAACTCTATTGGGTGTTCACCCGCATTTCTTGGTGCGCCAGGGCGCGTTCGGGGCGCCGGCATATCCTCCTTGGCGCGTGCTGCCTCGACCGGAGTGAACGCTCCGCTCCACACTCGCAAGCACGCGTTGAGGGAAAGAGAACCGACCAGAGCGCGCCCGGTGCACTCTGCAGACCGAAGAGAGGAGTTGACTGTCCATGTCCGACTGGAAAACGCAAAGCTGCCAATCCGTCCGCCAGGTGTCGGTATTGCCCTCCGCTGAAGTCGACTCGGCTCTGGCGCAACTGCCGGGTTGGAACACCAGCTCGGATGGCAAGCGCATTGTGCGCTGCTGGAAGGTGAAGCATTTTGTGGCCGGCATCGAGTTCTTCGGACGTGTGGCCGAACTTGCCGAAGCTGAGGACCACCATCCGGATCTGCATCTGGAGGGCTACCGGCAGGTGAAGATCGAGTCCTGGACCCATTCGGTGGGCGGCATCTCGGTCAAGGACCTGATCCTGGCGGCCAAGATCGACGAACTTCCGGTGGAGCTGTTCGAGGCCTGAACTCAAGTCGCAGATCTCTCTCGGGTCCTCACCCCGCGAGGCACGTGCGAGAGTAGGTTCCTGCTCCCCGTCCCTGGTTGGGTCTCTGCCATGAAAGTCGCCACCTGGAACATCAACGGGCTGCGTGCGCGGTTCGAATTTCTCCTGCGCTGGCTGGAGGACCGTCAGCCTGACCTGGTTGGACTGCAGGAGCTGAAGATGGCCGAGGAGCGATTCCCTTTCGAGGCATTGAAGGCGCGGGGGTACCACGCGTTGGTTCATGGCCAGAAAGCCTGGAACGGTGTAGCCATCTTGAGCCGCCAACCTCCCGGAGTCCAGCAAAAGGGGCTGCCTGGAGAGGAGGCAATGGGTGCGCGCCTGATTTCGGCCGAGGTGGGCGGGTTGAAATTCACCACACTCTACTGTCCCAACGGCAAGAGCGTGGCTCATGCCGATTTTCCCCGCAAGCTGACTTGGCTCGATTCTCTGGCCAAACATATGGAGGAGCGATGGGATCCGTCGGAGCCCGCCGTTCTGTGCGGGGATTTCAATATCTGTCCCACCCCCCTGGATTCCTGGAATGAAGAGGAATTCAGCGGAAAAATTTTTCATACCAGGGATGAGAGGATCCGGTATGGGCGTCTGCTGGAGTGGGGTTGGCTGGACACCTACCGCGAGCTGTTCCCCCGGGAGCAAGCATTCTCCTGGTGGGACTATCGGGCGGGGGCCTTCTACAAGAATCAGGGACTGCGGATCGACTTTCTGCTGGTGACTCCAGTGTTGAAAGAGAGGATCCGGTCGGCCGGCATAGACCGGGAATTTCGAAAAAAGAAAGAGGGGCTGACCGCCTCGGACCATGCTCCGGTCCTGGTCGAGCTCGGCGCCTGACGGTGTAACGATCAAGCCTATGAACAACCACCAACTTCACAACCGCCTAAAGGAAATCGCCACTCGCCTGCGAATCCGTTCCCTGAGGGCGACCTCCGAAGCCGGCTCCGGGCACCCCACGTCCTGTCTGTCTGCCGCCGACCTGGCAGCGGCCCTTTTCTTTCACGTCATGCGGGTCGATTTCGAGAATCCACTCAGCCTCGACAGCGACCGCTTCATTCTATCCAAGGGACATGCGGCTCCTCTCCTGTACGCCGCCTGGGTGGAGGCAGGCCTGATCGAAGCCGACCGGATTCTGACCCTGCGGCGATTCGGGAGCGACTTGGAGGGCCACCCCACGCCCCGGTCGAAGTGGGTGGATGTGGCCACCGGTTCATTGGGGCAGGGTCTATCGGCAGGTGTGGGGATGGCCTTGAGCGCCAAGTACCTGGATCGGTCCGGGAGCCGGACCTTTGTGCTGATGGGGGATGGCGAGAGCGCCGAGGGGTCGGTCTGGGAAGCGGTGGCCATGGCTGCCCACTACCGCTTGGACAACCTGGTGACCATCGTCGATATCAACCGCCTGGGGCAAAGCCAGGCGACCATGCACGGTTGGGACGTGGAGGCCTATGCCCGGAAGTTCGCCGGATTTGGCTGGCATGCCGTCTCCATCGACGGACACGACATCGACCAGATTCTTGGGGCCTTTGAAGAAGCGGAAGGGGTGGAAGACCGCCCCACGGCCGTGCTGGCCCGGACCGAGAAGGGGCACGGAGTATCGCTGCTGGCAAACCGGGATGGATGGCACGGCAAGGCCCTGAAGAAGGGAGATCAGCTCGACGCGGCCCTGGAGGAGCTCCCGCTGAATTCGGATCCCGAGCCCTTTCGCGGTTCCGGGGAAGCCGAGGTCGCCATGCGTCCTCAAGCCCGTCTGAGGGAGCCCGAGTTCAGGAGGGGCGAACTGGTAGCCACCCGGGAAGCTTATGGCAGCGCGCTGGTCAAGCTCGGAGAGTGCTACGACAACGTGGTGGCTCTGGACGGCGATACCAAGAACTCGACCTTCTCGGAGAAGTTCATGCAGGCCTTTCCCGATCGCTTCTTCGAGTGCTTCATTGCCGAGCAGAACATGGTCGGCGCCGCCGTTGGTCTCTCCAAGAAGAACAAGATCCCCTTTGCCTCCACCTTTGCCGCTTTTTTCGGACGCGGCATGGATCACTTGCGAATGGGGGTCATTTCCCAGGCCAACATCAAGTGCGTCGGGTCTCACTGCGGCGTCTCCATTGGTGAGGACGGGCCTTCTCAGATGGGTCTGGAGGACCTGGCAATGTTCCGTTCCCTGCCCGGTTCGGTGGTCTTCTACCCTTGCGACGCCGTTTCGACCGAGCGGGTGGTGGCTCTGGCGGCCGAGCACCGCGGCTTGGTCTATATTCGTACCAGCCGGCCCAAGACAGCCGTCCTTTACGATAACCGGGAGGTCTTTCGCGTGGGCGGCAGCAAGCTGTTGCGTTCCTCCGAAGGGGACCGATTGCTGCTGGTGGCTGCCGGGGTGACGCTCCACGAATCGCTGAAAGCCCACGACCAGCTCCTGTCCGAGGGGATCCCGGTCGGGGTGATCGATGCCTACTGCGTCAAGCCGTTGGACGAGGCCGGCCTGGTCGAGGCGGCCGCCGCCCGTGGGAGGATCGTGGTTGTGGTGGAAGAGCACTACAGCGAAGGGGGCCTGGGGGATGCCGTGCTGAACGCCGTGGCCAATCACAATATCAGCGTCCACAAGATGGCTGTTCGCGAGGTTCCCCGCTCAGGCAAACCCGGCGAGTTGCTGGAATACTACGGTCTCAGCGCCAATCGGATTGTGGCCAGGGTGAGGGAACTGCTTGACTGAAACATCCCTGTTCGACACTTTATGAACCGCCTCGTCGTTTGGGAAGGCGGCGAGCCTTACCCCCCACCGCATCAGCCTTCGCCATTCGGCGCTGCTTTGCGGCGCCGCGTATGCCCCCCTCCGCATCAGCCTTCGCCTGCGGCTCGGCTTCTGCGACTCCCCCTCCAGGGGGGAGTGATTGAGATCTACTGGAAGCCTTGTGCTGGCCTCAAGAATCACTCCCCCCTGGAGGGGGAGTCGGTGAGACAAGGGCTCCGCCCGCAGTCGAACCGGTGGGGGGGACGGAATCGGCGAGATAGCCAGATAGGAGATCCGCCCGCAGTCGAACCGGAGGGGGGGGACGGAATTAGCAAGGTCGTCAGATAGGAGTTTCCGCCCGCAGTCGAGCCGGTGGGGGGCCAGTCTCCGAGGCTCGTAAGAGCTCCCTGTTTCACCCTGTATGATCCGTCCCGTCGCCGGACAGGGGGTGGCTGCTTACTCCTCAGGGTCTCCGGTAAAGCTTCTGAAGAATCCGCGGCGGGTGAGCCTGGGGTTGGCCGGGCGGAATGCCAATTTGTCCAGGCTGAATCCGTAGTTGAGCTTTTCCAGATCACTCAACAGCTCGTAGGCAGAGGGGTATCGGTCGCCCGGATCCTTTTGCAGGAGGGCGCCCAACAGGCGGCTCCAGCCCGGAGACGTGTGGGGCCGTACGGAAATCAGCCTGGGAAGCTCCCGGTCCTGAATCTGCCGGTCCAGTGCGACCCCATCCTCACCCGTGAAGAGAAATTCCCCCAGAGATAGTTCGTAAAGCACGGCCCCCAGTGAGAACAGGTCGCTCCTGGCGTCTGCAGGCTCCCCCCGCACCTGCTCCGGCGCCCGGTAGCTGAGGTGCAGCAGGGGCGGCTGACCCGCTGGAGGGTCGGGTACCTGCGACTCCGGGTCCTCCGGATCCTGCAGGACCAGGTGGGGCGGCAGATAGGGCAGGACGGCGTCCAGCAGCTTGACCTGGTTGCCTTCCTGCAGGAACAGGCTGCGTGAGGTGAGTTGTCCGTGGACGAGGCCGTTCTCGTGCACCTCCAGCAGTGCGCGGGCGGCTTGAATGGCTGTCTGAAGGGCCCGGTCGAAGTCGCAGGGGCCCGCGCCGATCGTCTCGGCCAGCGTGGTCCCATGCATGAACTCCATGGGGAGAATGTGAAGGCCCTGGTGGGACTCGATCGGGAAGATTCGCGCCAGGTTGGAGTGGTCCAGGGTGGCGTAGAGAGCCAGCTTCTGCAGGAACTGCGATTCGGCAAGGTCATCCTGCCGCGGCGGGCGTTTCAGGAACAAGAGGGCAACGGTCTCCCGCCGCTCGATGTGGGTCGCCTTATGGAAGCACCGGGTGTCCGCCAGCCGGTCTGTGGAGAGAATTCGGTAAGGGCCGATCTGCTTGCCGATGAGCACGGGAACGGGCCGGCTAGAATGGGATGTCGTCGTCGGTCGCCCCGGTGTCGGAGCTGGCTGCGGCGGCGGGTTGGGCTGCCGGCGCCGCTTGTCCCTCCTCGGATCGGCCGCCCAGCATGACCATGTTGTCGGCCTGAACCTCGGTGGAATAGCGCTTGTTGCCCTCCCTGTCCTGCCAGCTCCGGGTCTGCAATTTCCCCTCGATGTAGACCAGCCTTCCCTTGCTGAGGTACTGGCCGCAGATTTCCGCCAGCCTTCGCCAGAGGACGACCGTGTGCCACTCCGTTCGCTGCTGCCTCTCGCCGCTCTGATCCTTCCAGGTCTCGTCGGTGGCGATGCGAAGGTTGGCGACCGCCGTGCCTCCTTGCGTGTATCTGACTTCGGGGTCCTGTCCCAACCTGCCCACCAGAATCACCTTGTTGACTGAACCTGCCATTCCACGCCTCCTTGTAAACTTCGATGGGAGAATTGGTTCGGGAGAAATTCTTCAGCGGCGCGACGCCTTCCGGCGAGGGGCGCGTGCCGATACGCCCAGGATTTTCAGACGATTTCTGGCGATCTTGGCCTCTTCGGAGGATGGGTGCTTCTGGATGACCCAGCGGAGCTCCTTGACCCCGGCCTGCCGGTTTTCGAGCTCCAGGTAGCTGAACCCCTTTTTCAAGATCGCCGCCGGGACCTTGTCGCCCTTGGGATAGATCTGGATCACCCGGTCAAAGGCATCTACGGCATCGGCGAAGTTCCGGACTCCGTAGAAGGTTTCGCCGATCCAATAGAGAGCGTTGTCCGAGAGTTCGGTTTGGGGATAGTTGTTGACGTATTCCTGAAACCCTTCCCGGGCCAGGTCATAGCTGCCCTTGAGGTAGTCGCCGTAGGCGGAATTGTAGAGTGCCTCCGGAGACGGGGCACCGCTCGGGCGCCGCGGGTTGTCCAGGGACTCGACGACCTGGGTCTTGGTCTCGGCCATCTGCATGGAGAGTTTGTTGATTCTCTCCATCACCATGTCGATTCCGGTGTTGACC
>JAPVWS010000103.1 GCA_027493295.1 Candidatus Versatilivorator vitaminiformans
ACCCGGCGCCAAGTCGTTCGCCAACAATTGCATTCTGGCTCGCCGTCTGGTGGAGCGGGGCGTGCGTTTCGTCCAGCTCTACCACACGGACTGGGATCATCACGGGGGAGCCGGCGCCGACCTGGACAAGGGCCTCGACAAGGTGTGCCTGGAGGTCGACCGGCCCATCGCCGCGCTGATCCACGACCTCAAGCAGAGAGGCTTGTTGAACGAAACGTTGGTCGTCTGGGGCGGAGAGTTCGGCCGAACTCCGATGGGAGAAGTTCGCGACACCATCGGCCGCAACCATCACATCGATGCCTTCACCATGTGGTTTGCGGGCGGCGGGATCAAACCCGGCCAGACGATCGGCAAAACCGACGAGATCGGCTTCTCACCGGTCGAGGACGTCGTTCACGTGCACGACGTTCAAGCCACCATCCTGCACCTGCTGGGGATCGACCACACGAAGCTGACCTTCAAGTTCCGCGGCCGGGATGCCCGATTGACCGACGTCGGCGGCAAGGTCATCACCAAGTTGCTTGGTTAGCCTCCCCCTGCCCTGTTCCACCACAAACAGCCCCGCCGGGCGTAGCCGGACCCTTATTCCCAGGCTCCCATGGCGTGATGCCACCCGTAGCGGCGCAGGCGTCCGACTCCGGGCATCGAGCAGGAGATGGCAGCGGCGTCGCCGGAGGCGTTCTGCAGGTAGATGGTTCCCATCTTGTTGCAATAGCCCTCGGGGTTGAAGGTGAACCGATCCCCGCTGAATGTAATGGCGTCCTCCACCGGCCGAGGGTTGGCGGAAGCGGGAGGGCCGCTCAACCCGGTGCTGCTGAAGTCGACCTGGTTCGGCAGCGAATAGGCTCCCACAAGTGGTTCCGACGGTCCCCGCAAGCCATTGCCGTCGAGATCCTCGAACAGGCGGTAGGACCGTTGCTCCCGCTGGAACCGCACCACCACCTCCCGGTTCCTGGCAATGGCCCGATAACGTCCCCGGTCCAGATTGGAAAGCATCGTCTGAACCGCCGAATTCAACCGGTAGACTTCCCAATAGCGACTGAAACCGGGAATCGCAAATCCCAGAAGGATGAGAATCAAGCCTGCTACCACCACAGTTTCCAAAATACTAAATCCCTTTTTATCAGTAGGATAAATCATTGTTTGGCCTGAAGCCGAGCCAATGCTTCCGGAGATGTTGACAACCCCTGTGGTTGGCTTATCATGGGTCCGGCAACCAACAACTTCCAAGATCGTCATGAATGGGATTCAGGGGTTTTCTCGCCTCAAAACGGGCCGGGCGCTATTGGAACCGCTCCGCCGCCGGAGGGTTACCGGTTGGGTCTGCGCCCGCGGCTTCACCCTGCTGGAACTGCTGATTGCCTCGGCGGTCCTGACCATCGGCCTGCTGTCGACAGCCTCCCTGCTGCTACTGGCCCTGTCCAGCCATTTTAACTCCAAACTCGAGGCAGCGGCACTCAGGATGACCCAGTCCACGCTGGAAGAGCTGAAGTCCTTGCCGCTGGATCGGGCCGAACTGGCCGATTCGGCCGAGTCGCTGACCACGGACCACGAAATCGACTTCTCGGCATCCCCGTCTCCCTCCCAGGCCAGGATCACCGTGGTGACGCTTCAATCGTTCAGCTCGACCCGAATCGAATTCGAAACCCGCTGGCACGTTCGAACCTTCGGCGGTCGAAAAGTGATTACAGGCGCCACCCGGCAGACCGGCGGCCACTCCCCCTTCCGCCCGGTCAACATGCGAATCGTAAGGCTCTACACCGCTCCCGCCTTGGGAATGTAATCGGTAACCCATGACCCGGAAACCAGCCAAGGCTCGTGGATTTTCTCTGATCGAGTTGATCCTTGTCCTGGGACTGGTCAGCGCCATCCTGGGAGCGGCCCTCTCGACGCTTTTGGAGGGGGACAGGGTTTCCATTCTGGGACGACAGGAATCGGAGATGAGCCAACAACTCCGGGACATCCTGACCCTCATGGTGAAGGAGTTGCGCCGGGCCGGGCTTCCTCCTCCCAACGCCTACGATGGGCACTATCTGCGGTCTTCCGGCAGGTTGAACCTCGTATCCAGCGGAATCCTGGCCGACAGCCATGCCGGCAGGCTGATGTTCACCGGAGACATCAACACCGACAATCGAGTGGACTACGTCGAGTACTCGGTGTCGGGCGAAACTGCCCCGTTGACGCTGACTCGCAGGGCCGGACCCATCGGCGATGCCGGGAGCCTGCCCGGCGCTCCTGCCCAAACGCTCTCCCGGAGTGTAGAAAGTTGCCGCTTCCTCTATTTCGACGCCTCCGGGGAGGCCACCTCGAGGGCGGCCGAGGCAGCAAGTGTGCGTATTGACCTCACCCTTCGCAGTCGGGCTCCCGACTTACCCTCCGGCCACCATCGGACCCTGAGCCAATCGGTTCGCGTAAAACCGTACAACCCATGACCCGGTTGATTGACCCAAAGGCGTTCCGCGCAGGCAGATGCGCCGCCCGGGAGGGCGGCATGGCGCTGGTGGCCGTCCTGATGGCCCTTTCCATCCTGACTCTCGTGGGGCTGACCGCAACCTTCGTCACCACCACCGAAACCCTGATCAACCACAATCTTGGCTCGCGCCTCGTCAACCACTATCTCGCCGAGTCGGCGGTCGAGGAAGCCCGCGCCAAGCTGCCGGCAATCCTGCCGGTGACCGATCACGAGGCCGTCTATCTTCGCCGCGACACCACCATCGACCCCACCGCGGGGACCGGGGACACCAACCCCTTCTTTGACCCGGCCTACGGCACTCAAGGAATGACCTCGGCCCGATTCATCGATTCCGACCTGTCCGGGGTGGAATTCGCCTGGGTCCGAATCTCGCGAAAGACCGAAGAGCGCGCGGGCTATGATCTTGACGGCGATTCAACCAACAACGGCGAGGTCGTCGGCTACGGCTATGACAACCGCGCCCCGGCGTTAAGGGCTTTCCAATTCGTGGGGTCTCGGTCCGGTCACTACGGTTCGCCGGTCTACCTGTTGACGGGGATGGCTACCGACCCCTCCGGTTCCAGACAGATGGTTCGCGCCGAGCTGGCTCGGCCCCCCTTGCCTCCCCTTTCGGCCGCCGTCTACAACAAGACCGCAGTGCGGCTGCTGGATGCGGTCAAGATCATCGGAAACGACGGGAACGGTCGGAGCGATCTGGCCGGAATCGACACTCGGAGCGGCGTCTCCGGGGACACCGGAGCGGTCCGCGGAGCACCCGCCATCCTCTCGTCCTCGTCCTCAAGCCACAATATCGCCGCCCTGACAGCCATGTTCGAACCTCCGCTGTCGATCCCCATTCAAAGGGTGGACCCGGCTGTCAGCCTTTCCTCGGGCATCTACTCGGGAACCAACCTGCGGCTCGGCCGTCCCGGAACGGACCGGCGGGCGCCGGCGTTCGCGGACGGAGATCTGGTGGTCTCGGGGAATTCCGAAGGACAGGGTTTCCTGATCGTCAACGGTGACTTGACGGTGTCGGGTTCCTTCCGCTACGAGGGAGTCATCCTGGTCAACGGCCGGTTGAGGTTCAAGGGATATTCGGTGGGTGCGGGCGCCGGGATACGCATTCGGGGAGCCATCGTCTCCCATCCCGAAAAGGGGGGTGCTCCCTCAGTATTCGAGGGGGAGAAAATCCGGATCCGTTACTACTCTCGAATCGTGGCAGCCCAGTATCAGGCTCTCCGGCATGCCCGGCTATCCTACCGGCCACTCACGGGTCTCAAGTAAGGGCCGCCCCTGGCCCGCCAGGCAGATCATTGGAGGAAGAAGCTGCCGATGATTGTCGAAGAGGAACCACGAATAGAACCAAGTACCGATCGTTCTCCTTTGCTGCGACGACGTCAGGGGATGAAGCCCACCCGGGAGCGCGGGCGTCCCGCCCGCACCACACTGGCAAGGCCTCGCCCATCTCCTCCACCCGGCTCGACCGGCGACGGCGTCCGGACTCTGCCTCGGCCGAGGCCATGCCGCACGCGCCGACAGAGTGCCCGGGTGTCGCATCGCAGGGAAACTGAGCGGTACCGAACGGGAGTGCATGCGGGCGGGACGCCCGCGCTCTCGGGTGGCGCCTCCTCCCATCCGTCTTGCTCCTCAAGCGGGCGTGCGCCGGCTTTCCGGGCCGCAGCCATACCGATTCGGCAGAGCGGTCACGCTTAGTGGCCCGTCGTCGTCCTTCGTGTTCCTTCGTGGATAACTCTTTTTTCGCTTGTTTCAAACAAGGGCGGACCTTCAAATCCTGCCGGTGATTCCGAGATACCAGGAGAGCAGTTGCTCTCCCCAAAGGGCCACGCCGATGGCTGCGACTCCGAGGAAGGATCCGAAGGGAAGCGGGTAGCGGTAGTCCTTGCCGGTCATCCGGATATAAGCCAGACCGACCAGAACCCCAAGCAGGGAGCCCAGCATGATGGTCAGCAATCCCAGCTTAACCCCCAGGAAGGCCCCCACCATGCCCATCAGCTTCAGATCGCCACCTCCCAATCCCTCCACTTTTTTCAGCTTGAAGTAGACGGCTCCAACCACCCAGAGAAATCCGCTGCAGACGAGGGCTCCCATCAGAGAATTCACTAGCCAGCCCCAGCGGCCCAGGGATTCCGGCAGTCCCGCCAACTGCAAGAGAGCCGTTCCGGCATCGTTCTCGATCCCGACCAGCAGGCTCAGCGCAATCCCTACCGCAATCCCGGGCAGAGTGATGACGTCCGGCAGAAGTCGGTGGTAGAGGTCTATGAAGACCAGCACAATCAATGCCGAAAAAAAGACCAGCAGCACCGCCGTCTTCCACTGCAGCCCGTAACTGACATAGGTAACCCAGTAGATCGCTGTCGCCAGTGCCTCGACCACCGGATACTGCCAGGAGATGTTTGCCTTGCAGAACCGACATTTTCCGCGCAGCAGCAGGAAGCTGATCAGAGGGATGTTGTCGTAAGGCTTCAGGGGCTGGCCGCAGTGTGTACAGAAAGACCTGGGCGACACGACGGATTGCCGGCGGGGTAATCTGACGATGCAAACGTTCAGAAAGCTGCCGATCTTTAAACCCAGGGAGATAAAAACCCATTCCATTAATGACATAGAAGGTTTAGCGGGAACTAGCCGTTGAGGATTTCGGAGTAAACTCGCAAGGTTTCCGACGCCATCCGCTCCACCGAGAAAACCGACCCGATCCTGGCGGCCGCCCGCTCCGCCTGCCGGCGGGCCATACCGGGATCGCTTCTGGCCCGCAAGACCGAGCCCACCAGGG
>JAPVWS010000104.1 GCA_027493295.1 Candidatus Versatilivorator vitaminiformans
CACCGCATGGTGATCGGCATGGCGCTGCATGTTGAAGAACATCCAGTTGCTGAACTTCCAGTCGGCGCTCCAGGAATGGCGCGGCATCACCTTTTCCCAGCGGCCGTTGGGCAGGCGGACCCGGCGCAGACCGTAGTGTTGAAAGTAGTTGCTGATCTTCATGGAAAAGACGCAGCTCAGCCCCAGGAAGGCAAAGACCAGGACCGCCAGGATCCCGCTCATCCAGAACACGAGTCCATACCAGAAGGCGACCGCCAGGCCGTAGCGCCAAAAGGGATTGCTGTAGTGCCACCGGGGCAGACGGCGCCGCGCCAAGCGTTGTCGAACGGCTTCCCAGGAATTGGTGAGGTTGCTTACCACTTCCTTGGGGAAATATCTCCAGAAGCTCTCTCCCTTGGGAGCCGATCCCACGTCATGGGGCGTGCCGACCTGGGCATGGTGGATGTAGACATGCTCGGTGGCATATTGCGGATAGGATGCAGAGGCGAGCAGGAATTCGCCGAGCCGCCTTTCCCAGGCGGAACGCCGATGAATCAGTTCGTGGCCGACGACGAATACGGCCTGCGCTTCCATGGTCAAGATGATCGCCAGGAGCACGTCTTCCCAGATGGCGAACCGATTGGCGACCAGGATTTGCCAGAGGCCGAAAATGAGCGTCGGCGGCCACAGAAACGCCCAGCTCCAGACCGGCAGGTTGTGCCACAGCAGCCGGCGTTCCGGTGTGTTCCTCGGGTCCATGTTGCGCCCGTCCACACCCAGCGCGCGATCCAGCGGCCCCGCCACGCTCATGAAGAGAAAGGCCGGCAACAACCACCAGCCGCCATAGATGGCGGCGACAAGAATCAAGGGGAAAATGCCCAGTGGCAGGTAGTGCGGGAGGGCGTTGCGAATTGACGGCTCGATGTAGGGCGTGACGTCGGCCTTGTTCGGGCCCAAACCTTTACCCATGGCCGTATCTTGCGGCATGGCAGCTTCTCTGTTGGGCTATCGATTCCCTGGATGGAGGTTCATCTTACCATCGGAAGTCGTAACCTGCGAATCCTTCAGGCTCCCAGGATTTCGACGAGGCGCCCCAGAGCTTCGACGCAAAACGCGGAGGTCACGGATTCAGAGCCATGTCCTATCTGCCCTGCCGCGCCCCACTTCAGCGATTGGTCGCCAAACGCAAGAAGCTCCGGCCAGCTACCGTCGTCACGTTGTGAACCTGTCAACTTCTCCACTTGGCGCCTGGCGTCGATGCTTTCAAGCCCTCCGACATTATGGAGCGCCGACACCGCCTGAGCGGTCTGAAGGATATTGCCGAATTCTCCCTGCCGGTCGCGCAAGCCCAGGATTCGATCCGCAATAACGGGACGTAGGCGATCGAGGGCAGGCTGCACGCGAATCATGGCGCGGGTGATTGCGTAGTAGATGGCGACCGTGTCGGGGTACCACTTCGACGAGCCTTCCAGGCCATCCTCGGCAATCAAGGACTCCAGCCATCGTTGGGCACGCCTGGTTTCGGGGTGGTCGCCCAGGTAGGCAATGGCATTGGCGTTGACCACGGGGTCGGCTTCGAAGCGAAAGGTCGCCACCACATTGGGTTCGTCCTTCGCCAGCATCCAGGTCTTGAAACGACCCTCCTTGTCGCGATTGGCCAATATCCCCGGAACGTTCCTTCCAAGAAGAATCCAGGGGTGAGTTCCGATCACCAGCGAACAGAGTGTCGTGCTGTCGAGATCCTGGGGTAGATGGCGGTAGTAGCGCCAGAATCCCGGATACTCGATGGTGTTGACAAGATAGGCCCTGGTAGCCGCGCACAGGGCTTTGGCCTGCGCTTCATCGCAACTTTCCAGCGCCAGCACGCAGAGAGCCGAAACAAACGGAGGTTTTTCGAAATGCCGTGGAACGTCGGGGTTGGCTACATTGTACCGGATGCAGTGCCAGGCTCCATGGTCGTCGATAGTGGATTCCAGGAAAGCGAGACCGCGGCGGATGCTCTCTCTGCCCGCTCTTGCGAGTGCCTCGGGTGCAAGGGAACGCACCCCGGCAGCCTGCGGTTTCGGGTCATGGGAACGAATCGGAGGCGCGGGATCGTACATGGTCTTCTTGAGAAATGCGAGTGAGGCCGCGCCGGTCCTGGCCTCCTCCCGTTCTTCCCGGCTGAGTTTGCCAGGCGGCGGAAGCACCACGTGCGTCGAGTTGTAGGTTTCTTCGTGCACGTGGATCTCGTGGTCCGCGGGCAGCGTCACCCCGAATTCCTGCTCGATGGCATCTTTCGGACTTGCGAGCAGGCGAGCTCGAAATTCGCTGTCTTCGCCAGCTCTGGTTTCGAGGAATCCTGCTGCCTCGATGGCCTTTTTCATGGATGTCTTCCGCCCTGCAACTCCGGATCAGGCGATCTGCCTTTTGACCAGTTCTCTGAATACTCCGTCGACCTCCATGAGTTCCTTGAAGGTGCCGTTTTGCACGACCCTTCCAGCCTGCAACACGTAGATGCGGTCAGCCTGTTCCAGCGTGGACAAGCGGTGGGCGATGACGACCCGGGTCGAAGTCAGAGCAGCCAGGTTCTGCATGACCTTGGCCTG
>JAPVWS010000105.1 GCA_027493295.1 Candidatus Versatilivorator vitaminiformans
TCTTTTACTGGCCGTTTGGGGTGGCCGGGTTCGCCGGCGACCCCATAGTGCGCACCCCCCACCTGGACGAGCTGGCCTCGCGATCGCTGCAGTTCGAATCCGCCAGTTGCGCCTCACCGGCCTGCACCCCCTCGCGGATGTGCCTGCTGACCGCCATGGAACCGCACCGCTGCGCCGCCTGGGCCAACCACTGGATCATCTTCCCCGAACAGGTGACCTGGCCCGGGCACTTCACTGAGCACGGCTATGCCACCTGCCTGGTGGGCAAGATGCACTTCGGGGGCAAGGATCAGCTGCACGGGTTTCAACACCGGCCCTACGGGGACTTCCATCACGGTCTTTCCCATCAGCCGGAGCCGCTGAGCTTTTTCCCCAGCTACCACGGCGCCGAGAGCGCGGGGGTCACCGAAATCCCCGAAAGCCTGATTCAGGACGTCATTGTCACCCGCGAAGCCCAGGCCTTCGTTCTGGAACACCAGGACCGGAATCCGGACCAACCCTGGTTCCTCTGCGCCGGCTACGGCAGGCCCCACGCCCCCTTCACCGCGCCGGGCCGTTACATCCGCCGCTACCGGGACCGGATTCCGCCCCTGCAGCAGCCCGCCGATTGCGCGGACCGCCTGGAACCCTACGCCCGCCGCCTCTACGACAGGCTTAACTCCCATTTGACCGAGGAACAGATCCGGAGAGGACGGGAAGCCTACTACGCCTGTGTCGACTATGTGGATGATTGCATCGGAGAACTGCTGGGCTCCCTCCGGCAAAACGGCCTGCTGGAGAATACCCTTGTCATCTACAGCAGCGACCACGGGGAGATGGGCGGGGCTCACGGACTGTGGCAGAAGTCCGTTTACTACGAAGAATCCATGGGGGTTCCCCTTCTCATCAGCGGCCCCGGAGTCCAGCCGGGTCACGCCCGCCTGTCCGAGGTAATCTCCCTGATGGACCTCTTTCCGACCTGCTGCAGCCTGACCGGCCTGCCCATTCCCCCGGGGCTGGACGGGATGGATTTCAGTCCGCTCTTGAGGGACCCGGCTCGGGGCCAGTCCCCTCGCGAGTTCGCGCCCAGCCAGTACTGCCAGTGGGGAACCCGAATCAAGACCCATGCCCTTCCCATCGGACAGGCGACCCGCGCCTGGAGGGCCATCCGCACCCGCGACTGGAAGTTCGTGGATGTTCACGGCGGGAAACCGTTGCTTTTCGACGTGGCCAACGATCCCCAAGAGATGACCAACCTGGCCGAGCGTCCCGAGCATGCCGAACGATGCAGCATGCTGCGGCAGCGACTTTTTCAGGGCTTTGGCTGGGAAGAGGCCATGGCTCAGCTGCGGGCCGACCGAGACCGGGTCCCGGAACTTGTCTCCGGCATCCAGCCCACCACTCCCAACCAGTACCGGTTGCCGGACGGACGAATCTTCGATGCCGAGACTTCCCTTTACCAGGCTCGCTGGCTGCCCGTGGACGACAACGCCACCGGGGGAATCATTCCCCAGCAGTTCGGTTAGCGAGCATCTGTCGACAAGGGCAGGAAACTTCGGTTCTCGATTCACGAAGGGGCACGACGGAAAACGAGTTGTCCGCGAAGGGCCGTTAAGAGTGATCCACAAGGGAGAACGACGCACCACGAATGGACACGAATGAATACCAATAATCTGATGGATGAGCCTTTTGCAAAATTCGGCACCGGGACGTTTGCCGGGAATGGCCACAAAAGGCACAAAAACACAAATTGTGAATTTTGTGCTTTTTGGGGTTAGAGGGTATTTTTCACCAGGTCGCACCCGTTATTGAGTAAGGCAGAACATCAAGTTTGCCGGCAGAATGGCCTGCCCATCGGATGAACCGGAGGGCCGGCTAACCACTAGCCACTATTCCCTATCCAGTTGGGCAACGTTTCGGAAAGCAAAGGGAAATCCCATGCTGGTTGGCATCACGGTGATGCCGGAATATTTTCAGAGCGAATCGGTCAACGGCGTGCTCGACAGGCTGGAGAGGCTGGCCGGGGTCACCGCGGTGACCACTTCTCCCTACGTGATGGCCCCGGCTGACCAGAAGACCGGGTTCCGGGAACCGCCCATCGACGCCGGTGCCGGCAAGGTGCGGCTGCTGGACCGGACTCTTTGGGGCAAGCGGGAGTTGTGGGCGCGGACGGCGCCCAGCTTTCATCCAAACCTGGATCTCTATCGGGGGTTGCGCTACCAGCCGCCTGCGCCGGACGATCTGACCCGGGAACAAGGTCCCCTGGTGGGGGAATTCATCCGCAATGCGCAGTCCCGCGGATTGAAGGTATTTCTGCAGGTTCAGGCAGCCATTCCGCCGGGCTACCGGGTTCAGTTCGGTCAACCGGAACCCGACGACTGTCCCCGACTTCCCGACGGCACGATTCCCGGGCGCCGACTTTCGGCCAACGGCAGCCTGGCCAGCCCCCACATCCGCGACTACACCCTGGCGCTCCTCCGGGACCTCTGCCGCCAGTATCCGACGGTGGACGGCCTGCGCCTGGACTGGCCGGAGTATCCACCCTATCTGCTGGACTCCATATTTCTCGACTTCGGCGATCACGCCCGCGGGCAAGCCCGGCGGATGGGATTCGATTTCAACCGGATGCAGAGCGCCGCCGCCGCTCTCTACCGCCGCCTTCACGGGGAACTCACCGACGAGGACCTGAGGATCTGTGCCGAGTCCGACAACCTGGGCGAGATTCGCCGGCGGCTGCTGCCGGCGGCCGCCGGACTGAAGGAATGGTTGCAGTTCAAGGCCGGCCTGGTCGAGTCCCTGCACGCCGGTTTTCGCCAGGCCATGAACGAAGCCGGCGCCAAACCCATGCAGTTGCGGCCCAACGCCTTTCCACCGCCCTGGAATATTCTCTCGGGCCTGGACTACGGCCGGGTGAGCCGCTACAGCTCGGCCCTTTCGGTAAAGCTCTACACCATGCACTGGCCCATGATGCTTCGGTTCTACGGGGAGCGCCTGCACCGGGCCAATCCGGGAGTGTCCGAGCAGCTTCTGGCGAGAGCGTTGGCCCGCCTGTTCGATACCGGCCAGGAGCCGGCCCCGGCCCGGCTAGAGGACTTCCGCTATCCCGCTCCGGAAGAACCCCATCCGGTGGGAGCGGCCGCCCAGCACCGAAAGATCGCCCAGGCCCAGCTCGAGGCCGGGAGCACTCCCGTCTGCACCCTGGCGCATGCGTACGGCCCCACCGCGGACTTTCGAAGCCGCCTTCAGACGGCCCGCAGCGCCAGTCGGCACGGTTTCTGGATCAACCGCTACGGTCACCTGAGCGACAAGAAGCTTGAGATCGTGGGGGAAGTGGCGCGCGGAACCTGAAACAAACGAAAAAAAGAGTGATCCTCGAAGGGCCACCATGCGTGACGGCTCTGCCGCATGGGCAGGGCTGCGGCCCGGCAAGCCGGCGCGTGCCCTTGAGGAGCAAGAGTGATGGGAGGATGCGCCCCCCGGGAGCGCGGGCGTCTCGCCCGCATGCTCTGCTGTTGCGTGCCGCTCAGTTTCCCTGCGATGGGGCACCCGGACACCCTGCCGGCGGGAACGGCATGGGCTCGGCCGAAGCAGCGTCCGGCGCGGTTGCCGGTCGAGCCGGGTGGAGGAGATGGGCGAGGCCTTGCCGGTGATGTGCGGGCGGGACGCCCGCGCTCCCGGGGGACTTCATCCCATGACGTCGTCACATCAACGAAGATCCATCAGTATTCGTCAAAATTATGCATTCCGAATGCACATATTCGAGCTGCAATCGAGATCCGGGGAACTATTGCCGCAATCCGTCTCGCTTCGTGTGCCTTCGTCGTTCTTCGTGTTCCTTGGTGGAGATTTCTTTTTGCAGCGTAACGGTCTGAGGCACAGCCTCGCTACCTGGACGACCTGCTACAGCTCGCCCTCCCGGTCCAGCATCTTGAGAAGGCCCTCGAAGGCATCGACCGTCCGCTGCAGGTCCTCGTCGGTATGCACTCCCGAGATCAGGCCCCCGGGCCAGGGCAGGACGTCCACGCCGTTGCAGAGGAATCCCGCCCGCGCCTTGTGCTGGAGCTGGGCGGAAGCGGCTTCCCGGAGTTTCCAGGAATCCACCCGGCCGGCCATGATATCGGCAGGCGTTACCGGATCGTGGTCGGGATTGGGAAAGATGTGGAAGGCGGAGAAGTCGCCGTAGACGCACCAGTCGCAACCCAGGCGTTGGGCCACCGAGTTCATTTCACGGCGCAGGCTGGCTCCGCTGGCATTGGCCCGGGCAATCAGATCGGTGGATTGCAGGGTTTTCAAGGTGGCGATGCCGGCACTGGCAGTGACGGGCGCTGCATTGTAGGTTCCGTAATGCACCACCAGGGGTGGAGCCGGCCCGTTGTCCCCTTCCCGGGCGTCCATGACCTGCATCACCTTGGCCCGTCCCACCAGGGCAGCCCCCGGGTAGCCGCCGCCCACGATCTTGGCCAGGGTGGTCAGATCGGGTGTCACGCCGTAGTAACCCTGAGCCCCGCCCAGGGAACATCGGAACCCCGAGACGACCTCGTCGAAGATCAGCAGGATTCCCCGACGGGTGGTCCACTGTCGCAGCTCAGTCAGGAAAGCGGGATCGAGAGGCACCTTGCCGAACGTAGCCCCGGTGGGCTCCAGAATCACCGCTGCCACGTCCTCACGGTCCCGGCAGAGCTCGTCCAGCACGGTCAGGTCCCCGGGCGGGCACACCAGCACGTTGTCCACGATCTCCTGCAGGATGCCCGCCGGCGGCTTGGGCCCGACGGCTTCCTTGCCAAAGGCCACGTGGTCGTGCCATCCGTGGAAGTGGGTGGCAAAGCGCACCAGCTTGGGCTTGCCGGTATAAGCCCTGGCCACCCTGAGTGCCAAGTGGGTCGCCTCGGTCCCGCTGACCGTAAAGCGGACCCGCTCGGCGCTGGGAACCAGGGACCGGATCAGTTCCGCCCACTCCAGCTCCAGTTGATGGGAAGACCCGTAGTGGGTCCCTCGGGATATCTGTTCCCGCACCGCCTCCTGCACCACGGGATGGTTGTGCCCCAGCATCAGGGCCCCGTGGCCGCCGAAGTAGTCCACGTACTCGCGGCCGTCCACGTCCCACTTGCGGGATCCCTGAGCCCGGGTGACAAAAAGGGGATGAGGCTCCAGCACCCGGGACTGGTGGGTGACGCCGCAGGGAAAGACCTGCTGCGCCCTCCCGTAGAGCTCGGCCGAGGTGGGTGTGGCGTCAATGTAGGACTGAAAGATTTGCGACGTCGCCTGAATGGTTCTGGTGTTCATGGGCAATTCACCTGATAAAAGGGTTCAGTTGAGGTAAAACCTTGGGGCACCGGGGAACGGAGTCAGGACTCGCGGCCGGACCGCTCCGCTCCCTTCAAGCGTTCCATTTCCCGGTCCAGGCCGTTCAGCCAGAATTCCAGGTCCGAGCCCACCGTCATGAGCAGAGCGCCCCGATCGATCCAGGACCGGCAGGCCTCGGCGCTGCCGACGAAGGTGCCGAAGGGCATACCGGCTTGGCGGGCGGCTCGAAAGATCTCGTCGACCTTCCCGTCCAGCTCGGGGTGATCGCGAACTCCCAGCAATCCCATGGATTGCCGCAGGTCGTCCATCCCCATGAAGACGGCGTCCAGCCCGGGAACGCGCACGATCTCCTCGATGTTTCTCACCGACTCCAGGCTCTCCATCTGGGCCACCACCGTGACCTGGTCGTTGGCCTGCGCAAAGTACTCGTTGGTCCGATGGGTATACTCGGCTCGCAGCGGTCCGCAACCCCGTCTTCCCACGGGGGCGTACTTGGACCACTTCACCGCCAGGGCCGCCTGCTCGGCATTTTCCACCATGGGGACCACGATGCCGTTGGCTCCCCAGTCCAGGGCCCGCTTGATCTCGGCCTCTATCAGGCCAGGGACCCGAACGATGACGTCGATCGGGGTCCCCTTGGCTGCCAGAAGCAGGGGCAGCAGATCGCTGGAGGTCAGATGGCCGTGCTCGGTATCCAGGAACAGCCAATCGTAGCCGGCGGCGGCAGCCATCTCCACGAAGGCCGGAGACCCGAAGTAGGCGATGGTGCCCACGGCTGCCTGGCCTTCCCGAAGCTTGCGCTGCAGCTTGCCGCCGTTGAACATGCCGTCACCTCACGCCGATTCTGTCACCTGAGTATCCGACGCCTCCAGCAGGCCGCGCGGGATCCATCCGGGACTGCATTGGAAAACAAAGAATAAAGCAAGAAGCCGTGGGAGCTCAACCCCGGACCGCCGTCCTCGGGGAGGGTGAGAAGGGGCCGCCTCAAGGAATCCCTCGTCTATCGCCCCCGTCCATGTAGAGGGAACTGCCGAAGAGGTAGGAACAGGGCTCCGAAGCCAGGAAAACCACCATTGCGGCGATCTCTTCCGGTTCGGCCAAACGCCCCGCCGGCAGCTTCCGTCCGATCTCCGCCAGAATCTCATCCACGCTTCGACCTTCGTCCGTGGCCTTGTCGCGCTGCAGATCCCTGGCTCGCTGGGTCTTGGTCAGTCCCGGACAGATGGTGTTGACCAGGATCCCATCCCTGGAGACTGCGTCGGAAAGGGCGCGGGTCATGTTCAAGACGGCGATATTGGACACGCTCAGCGGTATGTTGGCTCGTGTCGGGCTGGCTCCCGCTCCTCCTGCGATGTTGACGATCCGCCCCCACCGGTTCCGCTTCATGTGCGGAACGACCAGTTGAGCCATGCGCAGATAGCCGTAGCTTTTGAGTCCCAGCCCCTCGTCGATGACTTCGGTCGAGAGCTCCAGGATATCGGCCATCCTGGCCGCACCGGCGCAGTTCACCAGGATGTCGACTCCGGACCACCGTGCCACCGTCTCATCCACCACCCGGCTGCATCCTTCCCGTGTGGTCAGGTCGCTGGCGACCTCCCACCCCTCGCCGCCGGCCCGGTCGATCTCCGCCCTGACCTCCTCCAGCAGGGATTGCGTACGGGCCGTCACACAGACCCGGGCGCCCTCCCGGGCCAGCCCCAGGGCGCAACAGCGGCCGATGCCGCGGCTGCCCCCGGTAACGATGGCTCGTTTGCCCTTCAATCCCAGATCCATGGAATCCCCGGTTGAACCGATCAAACGGCAGGAATCGATAGTATAATCCGCTCTTTATCCAATCAACAGAGGTGGCGCGTCGGAACTCTACCTGATCGCGCCATTTTCTCCTTTAGCCCGCATTTCTCACCAGGGGGCGTGATCATGGCGCAGGCGTTTTTCCCTCAGCGCGTGCTCGGGAGCGAAGAGCGTAGCCGTCACTACGGTCGAGCGAGCATGGATGGGCTGAGGGGAAAAGGACGAGCCAGGGCACGCCCAGCGCCGTGTGTAACCGCAAGACCTACCAATCAGACCCATGAGGTGCTGAAAATAGATGGACTTTCATCTATGAATCGAGCGGCCTGGTGAGAAATGCGGGCCAGCCCGACCCTCAGGCGGGAGGCCAGGGCTGACCCGATTCGGTGGCGGCAATCATCTTCTGCAGCTTCTCCACGTAATATTCGACCACCCGGGCGATCAGCTTTTCCCCTTTGGCTGCCGTAGCCAGCAGCGACTGCTCCTGGCGGGCTCGATCGGTGGCATTCTCGCCTTCCTCGTTGATGCGGCCGTCGATGAAGGTGCGCCCGTCGATGCGCAGGAAGTGCTCCACTTCGGGGGAGAATCCCGACTCGTAGTTGAGATTGGCGTCGTCGTACTCCTTCATGCTGACCCGGCGCACCCGGTGGGGATGGGCGGCCAGCGCAATGGAAGTCTCGTACTCCTCGGCATGCGACAGACGTTTCTTGCTCTCCAGGACCGTCTTGACGAAATCCGGAGGGGTCGGCGCCCAAACGGAGTCCACCTCCATGGTCACCCCGAGCTTGCTGCGCCAGGTCTCTTCCATTTCCTTGAGCGGCTGCTGGTTCCCTCCGTGGCCGTTGAGCACCAGCAGGGTATGGATCCCGTTGGTCTTCAAGGAGTGGAGCACATCGAAGATGTAGTCCTGAAAGGTCTTGCGGCGCAGGGTGATGCTGCCTTTCCGTGACATCCAGTAGGGCGCGTAGCCGCAAAAACTGGGTGGAGCCACAATGACCCGCGGGTAGAG
>JAPVWS010000106.1 GCA_027493295.1 Candidatus Versatilivorator vitaminiformans
GCCGCTGCCAATCTGCTCCACCAGTTTCATCCGGTAGAGCATACTGAACAACAGGGTATTGCGGGGGACGCTCCTGCTGCCCAGGTCTTCCTCCCGCATACCGGCGGGCAGACCCCCAGGCGTAACGATTTCCACCCGGTCCTGGAATATGTACACCTGCACGTTGGCAGTGCTGCGATAATCCCGGTGTGCGATGGCGTTGACCAATGCCTCCCGGAGGGCGCTTTCGGGCAACTCAAGCCTCTCGTCGCGCCCCCGGGCGTGGGGAATGAGGGCGGAGCTTAGCTTGGCCTGGAAGTAGGCCATCACCTCTTGGTAGATGGCGTAGAGGTTGCCGTGAAATTCCTTGCGGTCCAGGATGTGGGTTTTGGCGCTCCCCCGGAAGACGGCGCAGGTTACGCCAGCCTGTAGGGTGAAGCGGGTGATGTCGTCAGCCAGTAGCCAAGCTCCAGCATGGGTCATTCTGGTGTCTTTGACCAGGTGCAGGTTCTCCAGCACCGTCATCGGATTCAGCCCGAGGTCGATGCCGGCGTGCTGGGCGAATTCGGCCCAGCGGATGGGGGTGATTTCCACCGAGAGGTCGAAGGCGTTGCAGGGCGTCTCGTCCAACCGAATCAGACCTTCCTTGAAGAAGAAGTCCCTAATCTCATCGCGGGACAACTGCTGGCAGGTCGCTCCCTCCCGGATAAAGAAACGACCCCTGAAGGAGTAAGGTTTGCCGTGCTGTTCCGGCACCGTGACCCGCAGCACCTCTCCTTCGCTTTCCACCTCCACGGCCACTGGTGGATCCGCCGAGCGGGCGAAGCTCTGTACCTGGGACTTCACCCGGTTGTGGTCTTGAACCCCTATCACGGTTCCGGCGTCGTCAACACCAATGAGGATTACGCCGCCGGTGGCATTGGCAAAGGCGCAGATCTCCCTGCCGAGGTCGGAAGGCAGGGACTGCTTGAACTCGGTGGTGAACCCTTCGCCCAAGGCAATAAGGTCAGCTAGGATTGGCTCGCTCATGCTGCAATACGGTTCTCACGCGTCGGATGGCGTTTCATACCCGTCGTCCACGGGGAGGTCTTTGAGGTGGGCAGCCTCAACCGCCAATTGGTCGCAACGCTCGTTCTCAACGTCTCCCGCGTGCCCCCTAACCCATCGAAACTCGACCTCGTGGGTCTCGCATAGCTCGAGAAGTTTGCCCCACAGGTCGGGATTGACGGCCCGTTCCCGCTTGTTGCGCATCCAACCGTTACCCCGCCAACGCTTGGCCCAGCCCTTCTCGATGCCCTCCACCACGTACTGCGAATCGCTGTTCAGCGTGACGCGGCAGCTTTGGTTTAGAGCTTCCAGGCCCTTTATTGGCCCCATCAACTCCATGCGATTGTTGGTGGTACGGCGATAGCCGCCGCTGAGCTCGCGGCGATGCTCGCCGTAAATCAGCACAACGCCGTACCCCCCCGGACCGGGGTTGCCGGTGCAGGCCCCATCGGTGTAGATGACGACGTGTTTTTTCGACGACATCAGGCAGACGCCTTGGCGATGGCGTCGGAACTGAGTTCGAATCCGGCCTCCGCAAGCCGTTGACAGAGTTTCACCGCGGTTTCCTTCACATGGTTGTTGAAGCCCAAGTAGATGATTCCGCTGGCGTCCGAGGGGACCTCCACGTGCCCTTTCTTTAGGATGGCCACCCGAGGCCTCCCAAAAGCGGCAATCAGCATCCCCATTTCCATGACCACGTTCTGCCGAGCGCGGGGTTCAGCTTTCTCTGGGCCGTCCTCCTGCTTGTATCCCATGTCATCAGGGGTCAACAACACGATCCCGAACCGATTGCCTTTATTTGGGGACAGTATTTCATTCTCCAGGGCTTCAATAATCGTCAGACCGCTGCCCGAAGTGATTCCCAGGACAAACGGATCCAAGTCCAGGCGATGAAGAACCAGCTCAAGCTGCTCACGGGCGGTTTCATCGTGCCCGTACACCACGAAGACCCTTTCGGAAACCGCATCAGAAATATCTGTGGGAGCGATGGGCGACGACGGCTTATCAATGACGGCGGCCGGTGCGGTTGGTGCAGCAATAACCGCCGGCGGGGGTTCGCCGGAGAGTGCCTGCGCCAAGGCCTCTTCTAGCTGTTGACGTGGAGTTGCCGGTCCTTGAACTTGCAAGGTGCCGGTTGAAGTCCACCAGTTGAGGACGGCCTTGTCTTCACTCCGGAAGACCTTTTTGCCGCTGTCGTCTTGCCAATCACCTTTGTAGCCCAACCCGGACACAAGGGCTTCGAGTTCACCGAATTCCCCGCGAAATTTCTCCATGCAACCTCCGTCAAACGGCACTGCAAACGCCCTTTTCTTACGTCTATTATATCCCCCGTGTACATCCCAGCTGCTCTTCCATGGACGCTCCCTGCCGGAACGTCCGGTCGTTGTCGGTGTGGGCAAACAAGGAGGACGACTATGTTGAATGCGACGATGTGGCTCTTAGCTAAATCGAAACCAAGGTGAAACCCACATCATTCGTAGGTAGAATTGAGAGCAATCGGAGCAGCAGGCTGAGAAATGTTAGGGGGTTGAAGTTGGGAAT
>JAPVWS010000107.1 GCA_027493295.1 Candidatus Versatilivorator vitaminiformans
GGGGAAAGGGGCTGGCCGCTGGCCTCTGGGCGGGGGAAAGGGGCTGGCCGCTGGCCTCTGGGCGACGGAAAGTGGTATGGTTTCCGCGTATCTGTTCAGTGCCGAAAGCGGCAAGTCAGCGCGAGGTCCCTAATGGACGGTTGGGCAACAACCTGGTGGTTCTGGGTGCTGTTGGGGCTTGCGCTCCTGTTTCTGGAACTGGTCACGCCCACCGGCTTCTACCTGCTGTTTTTCGGTGTGGCTGCCGTCCTGGTGGGCCTGCTGGCCGCCGTCGGCCTGGACGGGCCGGCCTGGTTGCAATGGCTGCTCTTTTCCCTGCTCTCCATCGGCAGTCTGCTGCTGCTGAGGGGCCGTTTGCAGGAAAGAATGAGGCGGGTTGCTCCGGCTCAGCCGGACAATGACTTGGTGGGCCGGACGGCCGAGTCGCTCGAAAACATCGCCGTGGACGGATATGGACAGGTCGAGTTGCGCGGGACTTCCTGGAGAGCCAAGAACGTGGGCTCGGACCCTATTGCCCAGTCGGAGAGCTGCCAGGTCGACCGGGTAGAGGGCGTGGTTTTGTGGGTTCGAAAACCCTACTCTTTTGAACGGGTGAATGGAGGAAAAAGCTAATGGACGCAGGCCTGATCGTACTCTTCCTGCTGGCGGTGCTGGTGCTGTTCATTCTGGCCAAGACTGCGGTGGTGGTCCCGCAGCAGAGCGCCTATATCGTGGAGCGGCTGGGGCGGTACAGCGGCACGCTCAACGCGGGGTTCCATATTCTCATTCCCTTCCTGGACGTCATTCGCTACCGGCACTCCCTGAAGGAGGTCGCCATAGACATCGCCGAGCAGATCTGCATCACCCGAGACAACGTCCAGGTCTCGGTGGATGGCGTGCTCTACCTCAAGGTGCTCAATGCCGAGCGAGCTTCCTACGGCATCACCAACTTCGTCTTCGCCATCTCCCAACTGGCTCAGACCACCCTGCGCAGCGAGGTGGGCAAGATCGAGCTGGACCGCACCTTTGAAGAGCGGACCAACATCAACACCTCCGTGGTGAGCGAGCTGGACAAGGCCTCCGACCCCTGGGGGGTGAAGGTCCTCCGTTACGAAATCAAGAATATCAAGCCCCCCCGGGATGTCCTGGATGCCATGGAAAAGCAGATGCGGGCGGAACGGGAAAAGCGGGCGGTCATTCTGAATTCCGAGGGCATTCGCGACGCCGCCATCAACGAGGCCGAGGGCAGGAAGCAGGAAGTCATCAAGAACTCGGAAGCCAAGCGTACCCAGCAGATCAACGAGGCGGAGGGCGAAGCCGCCGCCATTCGCAGCGTGGCCGGCGCCACCGCCGAAGGGATCGTCAAGGTGGCCGAAGCCATACAGAGCCCCGGCGGCGATCAGGCCCTTCAACTGCGGGTGGCGGAGCAGTACATCACCGAGTTCGGCAAGCTGGCCAAGGAAGGAAACAGTCTCATCATGCCGGCGTCGGTGAGCGACGTGGGATCCATGGTGGCCATGGCCATGAACGTCATCAAGCAGGGCAGCTCCGCGGCCTCCTCATCCTCCGAGGGCAAGTGAGCGGGATCACTGCCTCCCCAAGCTGCATTCTCTGGTTGTTTGCCCCTGGACCGGCCGTTCAATCGGTCGCCTCCCAACCTGGCAAGATTATGGAGGTTTATCGGAAGTATTGTTGACTCACAGCAATACGGCAGCGTGGGAACTCCGTACTCCCCCCACATTCATCCACTCACTCCAACGTAACGTCAGGCCGTGCAGGCCATGTCAGAGTGCCGTCATTGGAACGGTTGTCTACCGACACGGCCCAAAGGAAGGGGAGACCACCTTGAGCATCGATTTGCCAACGAATGAATCCGTTGTCGACAGGTCTGCTGACGGTCTTCTGCTGCCATGACAAGGCGCCAACACTGAAATCAACGGTTTGGGTCACGGACCCCGATGAATCGTGCACGATGGCTTGTACCGGGACGGTGCTCACGCCGAGATTGAAAACTCCTATATTCACTCGCTGGTCCTGTCCGACAGTGATGCCCGCGCTGAATGCGCTGAGGCCGGAATCGACCAGGGGCACAATACCGTTGACAACCGTGGTGGTATACCGGCCGTTGGGTGAGTCGCTGTACACTTCGGCCGTCACCGAAAACTTGTAGGGTGCGTCGTTAATCAGGTCAGCTTCGTCCAGGCTGAGCGAGTTGATATCGCCCGCCAGAACCACCGCCCCCGCGCCGCTATAACTGAAAACGTCTTGCAGGAAATTGTCATACGAGCGGTATTGGTTGGCGCTCATGGAAATCGATTGTTGAGCGACGATGCCGTTCGGCCCGCATAAGATCGCATCCAGGGTGTAACTGTTGGTAGTGAGGTTGTGTATGACCACCCGGGTCTTGAAATAAGCGCCGAAACGGCCCGGCGTATTGGCCAGCGTCGGTATCACGGCAAGTGGCGTAGCCAGTGGCAGTCCCAGTGCGTGCTTGGTCCGCTCAAGCGCCGGGCTTTCAGCAAGAGCGGGCAGACTGAGACAAAGCGATAAAGCCCCGACAATGATCGAACGATTCATGGGATGTCTCCTTTTGGCGAACAGACTCGGAACCATTTTAAATCAGGGTGTTCTCTAAAAAAAATGGGTCTCACCTGAACCCAAGGCTGAGTCGGCAGGGCAGTCGGTCGGCCGCCCACTTGCTGTTAGAGCGCTACGCAATCTGGCTTCGGCGTGAACCCATCCCGGCTCCCGATGCAGTCTCCATAACAGCCGCGCTGGCCGATGCGCTGGCGGCGATGCACGATTCCGGCTACCTGCACAGGGATATCAAGCCCAGCAACATCGGTTTCACATCGGACGGTTCTCCGAAGCTGCTGGACTTCGGCTTGGCCCGGGAGCCGAACGATGATGCGATCGCCGCCGGCACCCTGCGCTACCTGTCGCCGGAGATCCTCTCCGGCCGTCCTCCCGATGAAGGTGACGACGTTTGGTCGCTGTGCGTGGTTCTGTACGAGATGGTCTCGGGTACTCATCCGTTCGCCGGAGAGAGCATCGACGAGGTGACGGAGCAAATCCGGCGCCAGAACGTCGTTGGCCCGGATCTGCCCGCGAAACATTGCAGTCCGGAGGCATCGGTAATCGAGTTCGCGGCGTCGGTGCTGTCTGCCCCGAGATCGGCTCGCCCGGCAACGGCGCGCGGATTGGCCTACGCGCTTCGCGGTTTGGTCCCGCAAGAGAAGTAGACCGTCTGTTTTTCCGCGGCCGCCGGACTGGTCACAGCATCTGAGCCGCGGGCACTACCTCACAAAACGCCGGGGATGAGCGCGCGGCGGGAGGCCGGGTAGTCGGGGAAGGTGCGGCGGTACCAGCGGTGGCGCCAGAGCGCGCGGGGAACCAGGTTGGCGGCGGTCCACAGGGCGAAGGCCAGCGCCGGCAGTGACCAGGCCATCAGCGCAAATCCGATCCACTCGACCAACTCGCCAGCCAGGTTCGGCGATGACAGGAAACCGAAGGCACCGCCCCGGGGGATGAGGTAGCGCCCCTGCTGCTGCCGGCGCAACTGAGCCAGGCGGTAGTCGGTGGTGACGTTCAGGGCCGCTCCTGTCAGGAACGCCGCCGCGCCGGCGATGAAGCGGCCGTCCAGCAGCCACTCCGCCGGATAGTCTGCCGCGTAACCCAGGAACCAGCCGTTGAGGAGCCCGTTGACAACATTGAAGACGGAGCCCGAGACGCAGGTGGCTACCGGCATCGGCCGGCTGTAGCGCGGCACGATCCAGGGCCACACCAGGGTCCGGTGGGCGTAGTGGACTACCCAGGCGGCCACCAGCAGGTCGGCCACCAGGTGCCGATTGCCGGCCAACAGGTACACTGCCGGCAGCACGCACAGCGCGGGCAGTTCCATGGCGACCCAGCCCCAACAGGCCGCCACCCGCGGACCGCGCGGATTTCCGCCGGTACGGCCGACGTGGTCGGTCCCCACCAGGCTGTAGATGAAGACGGGTATCGCCAGGGCGGCCCATACGACCACGATGGTGTCGAAGCCGGACCATTCGAAGCTCATGCTCACTCCCGGGGGTTGCCACTCACTCCATCCGGTGGATCCACTCGCGGATCAGTTCGACTGCCTGGCGGTCGACCAGCGAGGTGGCCAGTTGAGGCATCTTGCCCCGGTCGCGGGTGGCCATTCGGTGGAGCAGGACGGAGCGGGCCGGATCGCCGGGAGCCACCAGCCTGGCGTCGGGGATGTCGAACTTGTGGTGCAGAGGCTCCAGGTCCAGCATCTTCATGTCTTCCAGGCTTTTATTGAACTCCAGTGAGATCTGGGAGTTTCCTCCTCCGGCCTGCACGTGGCACTGGGCGCAGTTGGAGTGCAGGTAGGAACGGGCTCTGGCTTCCAGGGGCGCGCGCTGGTCGTAGGGATCGACCAGGCGGGGGAAGGCTGCCGACCAGTGAAAGGGCAGCTCGGCCGGCAGCACCGCCTGGCCGTCGCCGGTTGCCGTGATTTCCTCCACCCGCGAGTCCAGCCGGTAGCGGTTGGCCCCGTTTTCTTGCAGCACCTTCCGCAAGGACTGCTTGTCCTCGTCCGACCAGGCCGGCTCCAACACCCCCAGGTAGTGCAGTGCCTCCAGTTGGTTGGCCGCCACCCCTCCATAGTCCTGTTCCCTGTTCATCTGGAGCGTCGACAGCCCCAGGACGAAGTTGGCGGCCCGGCTGTGGCAGACCATGCACTCGCTGCGGCTGGGGAAGCGCCAGTCCAGCCGGCGCTTCCCTCCGTCTGCCAGGCTGATCTCGACCGAGGCATCCCTTCCTTCGCTTCCGACCAGGAAAGCTTCGGTCTGCTCACGGTTCCAGGCATAGGAATAGCCGACCCATTCTCCCTGCTGCCGGGTCAGCAAGCGGGTCTCGACCCAGCGACTCTCGCCGGCACCGCCGTCTTCCAATTCGAATCCGAACGACTTGACCAGCACCGTCCGGTCCGGGAAGCTCCAGCCCGCGTTGGGTGTCATGCCTGCACCGGCATGGCTCGGGCCTTCGTCCTGACCCGAGGCCGACGGCAGGTAGAGGGACCGTTCCTTGAAAGCGCCGTCCGACCAAAGGGGGGCGTTCACCGAGTAGGGGATCATGCCGGGCGTCAAGCGGTGGCCTGCGACCGAGGC
>JAPVWS010000108.1 GCA_027493295.1 Candidatus Versatilivorator vitaminiformans
CGATGGTGTAGCCGGCCACGGTGTCGAGGGCCCGGTCAGCCTTGACGGCCTTGACCCGCCGCCCCATGACCACGCCCAGCTCCCCTTCCCAGTCGATGGCCCGGCACAGCGGCGAAATGCGGATGTCCCCGCCAGGCCCGACCACCGTGCTGGAGGGGGGCTTCATGAAGATCCGAGGGGTCTCCTGGTCCTGGGGAGCCGCCTTCCCGCCTCCCTCCTCAATATGCTCCAGGTAGTTGCCGGCCAGGCAGAAGAGTTTTCGCGGACAGGGCACCGGGGCCAGCAACTCCTCCATCCGGAACGCCCTTCCCCGCCCCTCGGCCAGCCCGTGATCGATCAGCCTGCCGGCCAGCGACATTCCCTCGGAGCCGCTCTCCAGAAAATCGATCATGTCGCCGAAAAGCTCGGTGGGGAATCCCGCCTCCTTGGCTGCCTGCTCGAGGTCGATCAGCTTGTTCCCATCCTGGACGATCGCCGCCACACAACTGCCGCCGTCCTTCCTCAATGTCGCCAGTTTCATGAATTGTCTCCTCAACGGTAGCCGGCCCGCGGGCGAACGCAACGGCAAACCCGCGCGGCAGCTCAAAATGGGCACAGCATACCATAGGCGGACAGGGCTTCTTCCTGGGCGCGTCCACCCAACCTCAGCGCTTGGTGTCCTTGAGTTGGCGGCCGTTCTCTTGCAAAATGGTCGGGCGCTTGGGGACTTCTGCCGGTTGACCCCAATACCGAGAACCGGCTACCCCAGTCGTTCCCAAAAAAAAGGTCGCGATCATGAGTCCCTGGGACTGGACGCTGGCGGTTGCGCTCAACGGAGCCATCATCCTCTACGGGTTCTACCTGAGCCGGGGGGTGCGCACCAGCGCCGATTGGTTCCTGGCGGGACGCAGCCTTCCCTGGTGGCTGGTGGGTTTCTCCATGTATGCCACCGCCATCGACTCCAGCGACCTGGTGGCCGACGCCGGCGGCACCTACGTGCTGGGATTCAGCTACTTCGCCACCAACTGGGTGGGGTCGGTGCTGGGTTGGACCCTGGCGGCCTTTTTCATCTGCCTGCCCATGTACCGGGCCGGCCTCTACACCAACGCCGAATACCTGGAGGCCCGCTACGGCACGCCGGTCCGGGTCATCTGCGCCTTCGTGCAGGTGCAGTACCGGACGCTGGTGCTGGGAATCATCGCCACCACCCTGTTCCTGACCCTCTCGATCGTGTGCGGCCTCTCGGATGCGGCCGCCTGGACGGTGGTGGGTGTGATCGCCGCTCTGGCCGCCATCTACACGGCTTTCGGAGGGCTGCGGTCGGTGGCCATGACCGACAGCCTGCAGTTCCTGGTCATGACCGCCGCCGGCCTCATCATCTGGTTCCTGGTGTGGGGACAGGTGGGAGGCTGGGAGGGTCTGGAGCGTCGTCTCAACGACCACGATCCGGCCGTGGCCGCCCGGCTGCTGCATATGGGCCACGAAGACGTCCAGACCGACACCGTTGCCGGCAAGTCTTCCGCGGAAATCGAGCGGAAGCTCGGCCTGGGCGGAGTCTACGACCCGGCCTCGCAAACCATCCGCCACCACACTCCCGGCTGGCTGGTGACCCTGGCCCTGGTGATCATGGGGATGGCCTATGCCATCGTCAACCACACCCAGGTGATGAGGATGTTTGCCGCCCGCAGCGAATGGGACCTGAAGATGTCCGTGTTTGCGGCCAGCTCCGTCACCATGGTGATGACCTTCTTCAACCTGTCCATGGGCGTGATGGGACGGGCCCTCTACCCGGTGCAGAGCGCCCTGCCCGACGGGCGCCAGGACGCCATCTATCCCCTGCTGGTCAGCCAGATCGAGACGGTGGGACTGAAGGGAATCGTGGTCGCCGGAATCCTGGCAGCCTCGCTGTCGACCTACGACTCCATAGGCTCGGCGCTCTCGGCCCTGCTCACCCGCGACGTCTATGCCCGCCTGCTGGTTCCGCAACGGGACGACCGGCATTACCTTCGGATCAGCCAGTGGCTGACCCCGGCGGTGATCGGCGTCTCCTTTCTCTATGTCCCCGGTCTGCTGAGGGGCGGCATGGTCCTCTACTATCTCGACTTGACCAGCGCCTTCGTGATTCCCCTGCTGACCATCTACCTCATGGGGAGCTTCACCCGGGTCCACCGATCCAGCGGCCTGATCGGCCTTCTGGCGGGCGCCTGCTACGGCATGTTGCGCCTGGCGGCGCCCCTGGTGGCGGAACAGACGGGTTGGATCCTGTTGCCGCCGGCTATGATGAGCACCTACGCCGCCTATCCCTTCAGCATGCTGGTGACGGCCGGGACCATGGTGGTGGTCTCCCTGGTGGCCGGATGGGAGAGCGGCAGCGCATTCGACCTGACCGGCCGCCAGGAGAAAAGCGCCTGGCTGCGTTCCAGCCAACTCAAGATACGGCAGATACAGGACGAGATCGCCAGGCACGCTCGCCGGGACCAGCGCCTGCCGGCCCTGCTCAGCCTCCTGGCCCTGACGGTGGGATGTGTTCTGACGTTCGTGGTGTTCTGGTAAGCGGGGCCCGCCCTGGCGTGCGGATCATTCGAGAGTGAAACAGGGGCCTCTTACGAGCCTCGGAGACTGGGGTCCCACCGGCTCGACTGCGGGCTGAATCTCCTGGGAGTCTGCGCCGTAGAGCACTTTCGAGGTCTTCAAGTGGACCACAGTCCCTACAACAGACAGTTAATCCATGCCTATGGGGATAGTCCCCCCTTTTTTCTGCAACATATCAACTGTTTCAGGGAGGATTTTCCCTGAAAAGTTTTCTGCGCGCTAGGTTACCATCTCGCCGATTCCGTCCCCCCCACCGGTTCGACTGCGGGCGGAGC
This sequence comes from Candidatus Versatilivorator vitaminiformans, assembly GCA_027493295.1. Classification (GTDB taxonomy): domain Bacteria; phylum Acidobacteriota; class Terriglobia; order Versatilivoradales; family Versatilivoraceae; genus Versatilivorator; species Versatilivorator vitaminiformans. The sequence goes on from JAPVWS010000108.1 coordinate 2,847, forward strand.
CCTTGTCTCACCGACTCCCCCTCCAGGGGGGAGTGATACTCAAGCGTTTTATGAAGGTCTCGAGAATTACTCCCCCCCTGAGGGGGAGTCGCAGAAGCCGAGCCGCAGGCGAAGGCTGATGCGGAGGGGGGCATACGCGACGCCGCAAAGCAGCGCCGAATGGCGAAGGCTGATGCG
>JAPVWS010000109.1 GCA_027493295.1 Candidatus Versatilivorator vitaminiformans
ATTGCCCCCCTCCGGCTCGGCTGCGGGCTCCGGCCTGGTCGAAGGGACGCCGCGTTTGCCTCGCCGACTCCCCCTCAAGGGGGGAGTGATACTCAGCGTTTTATGCGAGCCTCAAGAATCACTCCCCCCTTGAGGGGGAGTCGCAGAAGCCGAGCCGCAGGCGAAGGCTGATGCGGAGGGGGGCATACGCGACGCCGCAAAGCTGCGGCTTCGTGAGACGCAGCGTTTGTTTCTGGCAAGCGGTTCATTCGTAGTCCTTACCGCGTCGCTGAATGCATCCTGAAAAGGCGGGTTATCTCTCGGGGAGCTCCACCGCTTTGAGGTTTCGAAAGTCCAGGTTGGTGGTGGGATCGTGGGCTTGCAGGCTGAAGGTTCCTCCCTCCAGGCGGGCTTCCTTCCTGGCATTCCTTCCTTCGGGACGACCTTCCACGAAGTCGGTGACGGGATAGCCGTTCACCCAAACCGCGATGTGGCGCCCCTTGGCGGTGATCGTCTTGGTGAAGAACTCACCGTCGCTTGGAATGACTCGCCGGGCGGGGTGGTAGAAATAGAGACCGCCCGTGCCGAAGTCCACGGGTCGGGTGCGATCGCCCTCTTCGAACTGGTTGCGAATCTGGGATTCGTAGCCTGTCCAGAACCCCCCGGCGTCACCGCGAAAGAAAACGCCGCTGTTGGGATGGGTTTCGGCGTCGGGGGCATTGGTCCGGATGTCGAGCTGGAATACGAAGTCCTTGAAGGTCCGTTCCGTTTCGAGTTGTCCCGCTCCCTTTTCCACGTGAATCATTCCCTCTCCGACCGACCATTCGTGCGGCATCGGCTTGTTTGGCCGGTCCACCTTGCGCCAGCCCTTCAGGCTCTCGCCGTCAAATAGCGGTTCCAGGCCCAAGGGTTTCAGCTTGATGTTGCGAAATTCTATTTTCTTGCCCTGGTTGTACTGCAGGCCGATGTGCCCCGTCCGATGGGCTTCGGTTCGCGCATCCAGGATCTGTTCGCCATTGAGCCGCACCACGAACTGGTCTCCCTGAACCGAGATTTCGTAGCTCTGCCAGCGGTCCGCCTCGGTGACTACCGGCTTGGCCTGGATGTGGTTGACCAGGCTGCCGGTGGTGTAGCTGGCGTGCGAATCGCAAATCTGGAGTTCATATCCGGTTTGGTGGGGTTCTCCCTCCTTGAGGGACCGCAGAAAGACTCCACTGTTGCCATCGGCGGCAGTGCGATAATCCAGTTTCAGCACGTAGTCGGCGAATTGCGCATTGGTGGCCAACCACCCGGAGTTGCCGGAGGCCGCGGAGAGGACCCCGTTCCCGATCTGCCATTCTGCCCCTCCCAATGACTGCCAGCCGAAAGTGGTCTCTCCGTCCCAAAGAAGAATCCAGCCGTGGCTGACCTCCTCGGGAGTCAGTGTATTGGGCACGGACCCGGTTTCCGGTCCTGGCTCGGAATGCGAAGGGGGAGTCGTTCCGGGCTCGCAAGCGAGCAGGAAGAGCGTGCAGAGAATCAATCCACCGGCACCCATCCGGGAGCTTGTCCGTCGACTGTTTGCAAGCGGTTGGTTCAAGATTGACCTCCTGGAGTGGGGAAGTTTGAAGTTTGAAGGATGAAGGATGAAGTTTGAAGGATGAAGGAGGCCTTTCTTGCAGGGAGCGGGGGCCTCTCGCCCTCCTGCTTCTGAATGCGCTGTTTCACCGCCGGTCTCCCGGCGGGCCGGCCAACCCTGCCTTCGTGGATTCCTGGGCATTACCCGTGCTTGAATGGCACACTGAGAAATGTCGTCGATTGCTGCGGCGCCAAGTTGAACGGAAGGGCGCATGATACCATAGTCCTCGGTTGTTCTTTCCGCTTGTTGCCCCGATGAGAATTGGGGGGCCGGGGGGCACGGCACAAGGCGGATTCCTCTCCGGTCGATTCAGTCCAAGGGTGCTGTCGATCCAATGCCAGCAGGGTTCCAGGGTCAACGGGTGGTTGCCTTCGAAAGCCGCTTCGCGGAGGAAATGGCCTCGTTGATCTCGAGACATCAGGGTGTGGCTCAACTGGCTCCGGCCCTGGCGGAGGCCCCGCTGGAACAGAACGTCGGCGCCATCCGATTCGGGGAGAGGCTGCTCCAGGGCGAGGTCGCCGTAGCCGTCTTCATGACCGGCGTGGGAACCCGAACCCTGATGGACGTGCTCCAGGGGCGCTACCGGAAACCGGACCTGCTCGGCGCCTTGTCCAGAGCCACGCTGATCGCACGCGGCCCCAAGCCCATTGCAGCGCTCAGGGCACTGGGTCTGTCCACGGTCATTCCGGTCCCCGAACCCAATACCTGGCGGGAAGTTCTGGAAGTCATCGATACCAGCGAAGGTTGCCCCAACCTCTCCGGATTGACGGTGGCCGTTCAGGAGTATGGGACGCCCAATCGACTGCTGCTTGAAGAACTCAGGAGACGGGGAGCAGAGGTGTTGCAGGTTCCCGTCTATCGATGGACTCTGCCCTCCGACACCGGTCCGCTTTACCGGGCCATCGATGCCCTGATCGAGGGAACCTGCCGGGTGGTCCTGTTTACCAACTCCATGCAGGTGTCCCACCTCTTCCAACTGGCCAGCCAAAAGCAAAAGGCCGATGCCCTGCGCCGCGCCTTGAACCATGCGGTGACCGCTTCCATCGGGCCCAATTGCAGCCAGGCGCTGCGCCGGGAGCTCGTCCGGGTGGACCTGGAAGCCGGCCAGCCCAATATGGCCTGCCTGGTGGAGGAGGCCTCCAGGAAAGCCGCCGCCATACCGCAGGACGAGGGCGTCCAGCCATCATCCCGGGTGGTTGTTTCGGTGGAAGTCGAGTCCGGGACGGCGGTACCGCGGACCTTCAGCCGGCTGGACAACAGTGTCTTCATGCGAGCCTGCCGCCGTCAGGCCACCGAATACACGCCCATCTGGCTCATGCGCCAGGCTGGCCGCTACATGGCCGAATACCGGGAAATACGCTCCCGGACTTCATTTCTCGGTTTGTGCAAGAATTCGGACCTGGCTGCCGAAGTTACCGTTACCGCGGCCCATCGTCTGGGGGTGGATGCCGCCATCATCTTTGCCGATATCCTCTTGATCGTCGAACCCATGGGCCTGGGTCTCACCTTCGAGGGCGGGGATGGTCCCAGCATCCAGGGGGTGATCCGTTCACAGGCGGAGGTGGACCGGCTGTCCGAGGTCATCCCGGAAGAATCGCTGTCGTTCGTGTTCGATGCCGTTCGCAAGGCTCGGGCCGGGTTGCGGCCCGACCTGCCGCTTATCGGCTTTGCCGGAGCCCCCTTCACGCTGGCCTCCTACATCACCGAGGGAGGCGGGTCCAAGAACTACGTCCACACCAAGGAGCTGATGTACCGCCATCCCGGAGCCTGGGACAGCATGATGCAGTTGATTTCCCGAAGCATAACCAGGTATCTCAACGGCCAGATTCTTGCCGGGGCTCAGGCCGTTCAACTCTTCGACAGTTGGGCCGGATGCCTCAGCCCGGAGGACTACCGGCGTTCGGTGTTGCCCTACACCGCCCAGGTGATCGAGAACATCAAGCCCCGCGTCCCGGTCATCTACTTCTCGACGGGTACCGGCGGATACCTGGAGTTGGTCGGTTCGACCGGAGCCGACGTCATCGGGGTCGACTGGCGCATCGATCTGGCCCGGGCCTGGGCCAGGATCGGCGAGGGTCAAGCCGTGCAGGGCAACCTGGACCCCCTGGTGCTGCTGGGGGATCGAGACAGCATCGCGGAGAAAGCCGGGGAAATCCTGGAGCGGGCTGGAGGGCGGCCGGGCCACATTTTCAATCTGGGCCACGGCGTTCTGCCCCAGACCCCGGTGGATCAAGTGCTAAGACTGGTGGATGCCGTTCACGAGCGAAGCCGCAAGGCTCGGTTGTCCGGATGAAACGCCCCAGCCGGGTTGAGCGGGCATTTTCCGGCAGCCAAAAACGGTTTGACTTTCGAGGGGAAGCCTCTTAAGGTTTGGGAGCATTGGCGGGAATAACTCAGCGGTAGAGTGCAACCTTGCCAAGGTTGAAGTCGCGGGTTCAAATCCCGTTTCCCGCTCCAGATTTCAAAAAGGCTATCGATCAGGAGGCGGCCGCCTTGTGTCGCCCCTCCCGGTCGATAGCCTTTTTTGGTGGGGAAAATCCGAGGCTTGTCCCCACCGCATCAGCCTTCGCTTGGCTGGCTGAGGCCGCATCTAGGAGGCGCGGCGTCGCCCCCCACCGCATCAGCCTTCGCCATCCGGCTCGGCTTCTGCGACTCCCCCTCAAGGGGGGAGTGATAGAGTTCTACTGGAAGCCATGTGCTGGCCTCA
>JAPVWS010000011.1 GCA_027493295.1 Candidatus Versatilivorator vitaminiformans
CACATCTCCGGGATGGGTGCCCACTTTGATGCCGGCAATGTTGGCAAGTCTGGAGGCGAGTCTAGCATAGGCGGCGTTCAGGCGACCAGTGCGCAGGTATAGGACAAAGCGCCCCGCCCCTTGCTTTTCGAAGAATTCCGACAACGCGGAAAGCTCGACTTCAACACCCTCGGGATTGAACAGACCGGGGATGGGCATGAGCAGAAAGTAGTCGGGAGGCCTCTTCAGTTCCAGGCATTCCTGGATGAATTGCCTGGCTTCGGACGGGGGCGTGGGAATGACCCCCGCCATGAAAAGCGCTTCGGAGCCCAGTTGGCGGCCGGTCGACCGAACCAGTTCCAACAGGGTTTCCCGGTCGAGGTGGTGAATCAGGCTGGTCCCGCCGATTCCAATGACCCGCCGGCGCCCTTCGTCCAGAAAACAGTTTCCCAGCAGGTAATCCAGGTTTCTGGAGTGTGCCCGCCCGTCCAGACGCCCTCCACGGAAAGGCATCGGCATCAGAACGGTGACGGTGTCGAGTTCGTCGAAGGGGCCCGGATCGGTCCCTGTCTCAAGTATCTGCTTGGATTGTGTCTCCATAGTCCAGTCCTCCCAGGTTTCCGAGTTGTTTTGCCTCGCGCCCGAGGCTTTCTCTCCTGAATCAGTCGGCTTCACGGCTACTGTAGGGCCAAATCAGCCACCTTGCCTTGGACCAGGAACGCGAAATCAGAAAAATCAGCGTCGAGCAGAACACAAACAGGCCCGCCACCGTAAAAATCCAGAGGTACCCCCATTGGTTCCCTACGTATCCCCAAACCGGAGACCCCACAAACATCCCCAGACTGAACGCGGACATGTACAGACTCATGGCGTTTCCGGTGTGAAGAGGATGGAAACGCGCGGCGGCAAAGGAGCTCAGGGCTGGGTAATAGAGGCCATGGCTCACCCCGCAGCCGAGCCCAATCATACCCAAATGCCAGGCATGATCCGCATGAGGAATCAAGGCAAGCCCCACCCCGTAGAGGGTCAGGCTGGAGATGGCGATCAGGCGACTCTTGCCCCTGTCCAGCTTTTGACTCAGGCCGAGGCGACTCACCAGGGCTCCTGAACCGTAGCCGAGGCCGAAGGCCGAGATGGCGCCGCTTCCGATCTCGCTCACCGCAGGGGCCAAGAAGCTGTTCCAGGCGGACAGCCCGAAACCGAAGCAAAAGGCGAAGAAGATGACAGGCCTCAAGTTGGGGAAGCTCTTTCTGAAGGCCCGGCTGAACGGTTCCCGTCGAGTGCCCTTGGGGGCCAGGGGGCGCGGCAGGCAGCGGAGGAGGACGCCAACCGCCACGAAGTTGACCAGAATGAGCGTGAACACCCCGGCCATCCCCCAGGAATGACGCAAACTCTCGGCAATCCAGGGCCCCACGCCCATCATCACGAACCCGGGCAAGCCGAAATAACCCATCACCCGACCCTTGAGATTCTGGGGTACCGATCTCACCAAGTGGAAGAGAGCGCCGGCGCCGACCATGGCAGCCCCCGCTCCGTGAAGGGCGCGAGCCGCAAAGATGGCATCCGGCCACCTGAGGGCGACCCAATAGAAGATACATCCGCTCAAGGCAATGCCGGTGCCGATCAGGGCCGTGGGAACGTTCCCGATGCGGTCGGCCAGATGGCCTGAAGAAATCTGAGAGAAGAGAGCAACAACGAAAAACAGGCCCATGGCCCAGCCAATCTTCTGCGCCGACCATCCCTGGTGAGACAGGTAATCCGGGACCAGGATCATGGTCCAGACGGTGAAGCTCAGCAAAGCGCTGATGCTCAGATAGGCGAATAGCTTAAATCCGTCTCGACTCAATAACATGCCGTCTGCATTATAGTGCAGCTTGCGAGCCTCTGTTGCGGCCGCCGGCCGGCTTGTTCGCCACACCGGCCAAAACCATTGAAGAGCCGCTCGGGCATCGATAGACTATCGAGGCGCAAGACCTCGGCGATTGAATGGTCCCACGGCCGAGACGGGTGGATATTTTCGGAGCCAAAGATCGGAGAGGTCTTGATGGTGAGGCGCTTTTCCCATGGGAGGATCAAGAAGATGAAACTGTCCCGATTCGTTGTCATCACCCATCTGCTGCTATTGACGGCGACGGCCCCGGTCATTGTCTGTCGGAGTTCCAAGAACCTGACCAGCAAGGATGTCGACCGGATGATGACCTCACTTTCCAACTGGGGTCGTTGGGGGGCGGACGACCAGTTGGGAACCATCAATCTGATCACGGCCGAAAAGCGCAAGCAGGCGGCTGCCCTGGTGAAGGAGGGCTTTTCCGTTTCGATGGCGCACGATGCCATCAAGGTCGAGCAGGACGGCTCGCCTCCCTTCGAGCACGAGATGTTGCCGGAGAGTTTCAAGCCCGACTCCGTGGGGGCAAACGACAGGTTCGCGGTAAGCTACCACGGATTCACCACTACCCATATGGATGCCCTGTGCCACTTCTTTTACCAGGGGAAGATGTACAACGGTTTCTCCAGGGACGAAGTCACCCGGAGCGGGGCGGGCAAGCTCTCGATCAACACCCTGAAGGACGGCATCTTTACCCGGGCCGTTCTCATGGATATGCCCCGCCTGTGGGACCTGGACTACCTCCCGGGAGACAAGGCCATCTATCCTGAAGACCTGGAAGCCTGGGA
>JAPVWS010000110.1 GCA_027493295.1 Candidatus Versatilivorator vitaminiformans
CCGCCGTCAATGAGTTCCTTGGCCAGGGCCACGGCCGGCACCGTGCGGTAGTTGTGACAAAGCATGTGCGGTACACCGCCCCGGCGAACGGCAGCCAACATCTTTCGGGCTTCGCTCAAGCTGTTGGCCAAGGGCTTTTCGCACAGGATGGCCTTGCCGGCCTTGGCGGCGGCCAGGCAAATCGGCAGGTGGGTATCGCCCGGCGTGGCGATATCGACCAAGTCGATGTCGGGTCGAGTCACCACCTCTTCCCAGGAGGTGCTCCACTCCTGCCATCCCAACCGGTCGGCGGCGGCACTGACCCGGTCTCGGTTGCGGCCACAGATCACCTTCATGACCGGAAGGGCCGGAGGACTGAAAAAGTGCTGCATCTGACGGTAGGCGTTGCTGTGCGCCTTGCCCATGAACTGGTAGCCGATCAGGGCTACATGGATCTTCCGGACCATTGGTTTGCTCTCAGGCCAAGGTAGCGTCCCGCTCCCGGAGGTTTGCCGCTTTTTAGCGACTCGTTTCGGGAAGGCACGCCGCAGTCTCTCTTCTGATGTCGCGCATTTTCAACGCCAGCGAAAGCCTGTATATCAAGATCCTTCGAAGAGGGTCAAGCCTGCGCAACCATTTCCCTGCCTTCCGTTTTCCGTGGCCGGCCAAGGGGGGGGATGAAGACGATTTGTCCCTCGGTGGATCTGCTATGATAGACACTTCGTGCCGTCGGCCTGGCGGTAGTGCGGGCCAGCGCTTCCGGAATTCAATTGGGGATTGGAGGAGACTTTCAATGGCGGACACCAAGCTGACGGTGAACAATCACGGCTCCTTGAGAATCACTGGGGAATTTACCCTCTACGACGCCCAGGGGCAGGCCTTCGACCTCGGCGGTCGCACTGCCATATCCCTTTGCCGCTGTGGCCATTCCGAAAGAAAACCCTTTTGCGACGGCAGCCACCGCAGGGTCGGCTTCCAATCCGAGGTCAAGGCTCTGCGTCTGCCGCCCCCAGCTTCCGGGGGCAGCCGTGGGTGATCCTCTTGCCACCATCAAGCCGGCGGTAAGGGACTTGCAGCCCTACACGCTCAAGCACTTCAAGGCCCCGGTAAAGATCAACCAGAACGAAAACCCCTTCGATATGCCCGAGGCGGTCAAGCGGGCCGTGCACCAGGCGGTGTCCGAGACAGCCTGGTGCCGCTATCCGGACTTCGTTCCGACCGCTCTCATCTCCCGGTTGGCTGACTTCAGCCGTTGGAAGGAGGAGGGAGTGCTGGTGGGGAACGGCTCCAATGAGTTGATCGAGGCCCTGATGGTGGTAACGGTGGAGCGGGGCAAGAGGGTGGTGTTTCCCCAGCCTACCTTCACCCTCTATGGGATGTTCGCCCGGATTCTGGGAGGGGTCTGCCGGGAAGTGCCCCTCAGGCCGGATCTGGAGTTCGACGGACCTCGCTTGCTGAGCGAAGCCCGTGAAGCGGATCTGACCATTATCTGTTCGCCCAACAATCCCACCGGCGGAGTGCTGGACCGCGGCGACCTTGAGATGATCCTGCGCCAGGCGGGTGGATTGGTGGTGGTCGACGAGGCCTACCACGAGTTCAGCCGGCAGTCGGTGGTGCCGCTTTTGGACCGCTTCGAGAACCTGGTGGTGCTCAGGACCTTTTCGAAGGCGATGTCGATGGCCGCTCTGAGGGTCGGCTATCTCCTGGGCCCTCCGCAACTGGTGGAACAGGTGGCCAAGGCCAAGCTGCCCTACAATCTCAATGTTTTTTCCATGGCGGCGGCCTCGGCGGCGCTGGAGCATTTCGACCTGCTGGAACCGCAGATCGAACGGGTGATTGCCGAGCGGGACCGGCTTTGGGAGGGTCTGAGCCGTATTCCCGGCGTGGAGCCCTTTCCGTCCCGGGCAAATTTCATGGTCTTTCGGCTGGCCGCGGATCCGGGAATGGTCTTCAGGGCCCTTTGCGACGAGGGAATACTGGTGCGCGACGTCAGCCGCTATCCCATGCTGCAGCAGTTTCTGCGGGTCAGCGTGGGTCTGCCCCGGGAAAACGACCGCTTTCTGGCAGCCTTGAGCCGGATCATGAAGCCAAGCCAGACCATGCATGGGGAGGTGAAGGTTGAACAATCAACGGACATCTGAAGTGTCCCGCAGAACCACTGAAACCGATGTTTCAGTCAGGTTGAACCTGGATGGAGAGGGAGCCTCCCAGGTATCCACGGGAATTCACTTCTTCGACCACATGTTGATCCTGATGGCCAAGCACGGCTTGTTCGACCTCGAGGTGCGCTGCCAGGGAGACCTGGAGGTGGACGGTCACCACACCGTCGAGGACGTGGGAATCGCTCTGGGGCAAGCCTTCGACCGGGCCCTGGGCACCAAGGAGGGCATCACCCGCTATGGTATGGCCTATGTTCCCATGGATGAAGCCCTGGGACGGGCCGTGGTGGACTATTCCGGGCGCCCATTCCTGGTCTGCAAGGTTGCGTTTCCGGCCGAAAGAGTCGGCGAGCTCAACACCGAGCTGGTGGAGGAATTCTTCCGCGCCCTGGCGGTACACGGGAGAATGAATCTCCACATCGAAATCCTCTACGGGAAGAACTCCCACCACATGGCCGAGGCCATGTTCAAATCGGCCGGTCGCGCGCTCTCCCTGGCGGCTGCCAGGAATCCGGCAGTCAAGGGCGTGCCCTCCACCAAGGGCGTTCTGTGATGATCACCATCGTTGATTACGCCATCAACAATCTTCACAGTGTGCAGAACGCCTTTCGCAGCCTGAAGATTCCGTCACAGATCAGTCAGGATCCCGAAACGATCCGAAGCGCGCGCAAGCTGATCCTGCCGGGAGTGGGCGCCTTTGCGGATGCGATGGAGAATCTTCGCGCCAGGAAGCTGGTGGAGCTGCTGAGAGAAAAAGCGGCCGACGGAACCCCTGCTGGGACTGTGCCTGGGTCTCCAGCTCCTGTTCGGCGAGAGCGAAGAGTTCGGACCGGTCGCCGGGCTGGGGTGCATTCCGGGGAGGGTCAAGAGGCTGCCGCCGGAAGTGCAGGTTCCCCACATCGGCTGGAATCAGTTGCACCTGCTGAGGTCCGATCCCCTGCTGGAGGGAGTGGCCGAGGGCAGTTTCGTCTATTTCGTCCATTCCTACTATGCCGATCCCGTTGACGCCGGCCACGTAGTAGCCACCACCGACTACGGCATCGACTTCACGGCCGTGACCCGAAAGGGTAACGTTTGGGCGACCCAATTCCATCCTGAAAAGAGCCAGGACGTCGGCTTGCGCGTCCTCAGGAATTTTGCCGCGCTGTGAACGGTTCGATCCGCGGGGCATGAAGATCCGGCAGGAAGGCCGGCCAGGGCCAGGCCGCCGGAGTTCCAGGTCCGCCACAAGGCACACAGGGCACTCAGATGATCATCTTCCCGGCGGTGGACATGCGTCGTGGCAAATGCGTACGCCTGGTCCAGGGGCGGGCAGAGGCCGAAACGGTCTACTCGGAGGATCCTCTGGTGGCTGCCCGCCGGTGGTGTGACCAGGGCGCCACCTGGCTTCACCTGGTTGACCTGGATGGGGCCATGGTCCAAGGCAGTCACAACCGGACCATCGCCCGGGAGATCTTTGAAGCCTTGCCCATCCCCGTGCAGTTCGGAGGCGGTGTGCGAACCCTGTCCGATATCCGGGAACTGTTGGATGCGGGAGCCACCCGGGTGATTCTGGGGACGGTCGCGGTGGAGCGGACCGATCTGGTGGAGGAAGCCTTGACCCGGCACCCCGGCCGGGTGATCGTGGGCCTGGATGCTCGCCGGGGACGGGTGGCGACCCGGGGATGGAACCAACTGGAGGCGCTGGAGGCGCTGCCCTTCGCCAGGGATCTGGCACGGCGCGGCGTGGACCGAATCGTCTACACCGACATCGGCAAGGATGGGACCCTTCAGGGGCCCAACCTGGAGGCCACCGGGCGAATGGCCCGGGAGAGCGGATTGAAGGTGATTGCCTCCGGCGGGGTGTCCTCCCTCGAGGACCTGTCGCGGCTCAAGCGCCTGGAGTCAAGCGGCGTGGAGGGTGTGATCGTGGGGAAGGCCTTGTATGAAGGGAGGTTTTCCCTGGGAGAGGCGCTGTCGGCGGTGGCGGGTTAGCGGGGCACCCGGCCCCGGACGACGGAGCGGATCATGGGAGAGTGAAGCGGGGCCTTTTACGAACCTTGGAGACTGGAGCCCCCCCTACGTCTCGATTGCGGGCGGAGTCTCCTAGGTGGCGATCTCGCCGATTCCGTCCCCCCCACCGGTTCGACTGCGGGTGGAGCCCTTGTCTCACCGACTCCCCCTCCAGGGGGGAGTGATAGAGTTCTACTGGTAGCCTTGTGCTGGCCAAGAATCACTCCCCCCTTGAGGGGGAGTCGCAGAAGCCGAGCCGCAGGCGAAGGCTGATGCGGAGGGGGGCATACGCGACGCCGCAAAGCAGCGCCGG
>JAPVWS010000111.1 GCA_027493295.1 Candidatus Versatilivorator vitaminiformans
AGCAGTTCCGCGGCGGCCCGGGAGGACTGGCGATAAGTGGCGCTCATGACCATGGTCTTCTGCAGGGCCTTGAGGTCCCAACCGGAACTCACGAACTCGATGGCCAGCCAGTCCAGCAGGGAGGGATGAGTCGGCCGTTCACCCTGGGAGCCGAAGTCTTCGACGGTTCGAACCAGTCCCTGGCCGAAGAGCCTCTGCCAGTAACGGTTGACCACGACGCGGGGAGTCAGGGGGTTGCCGGGATGGACCAACCAGCGCGCAAGGTCGAGGCGATTGCGGATCTTTCCCTTGGCTTCGCCGCTGAGGACTTCCGGAACGCCGGGACTCACCTTCTCACCAGGCTGGTCGTAGGCGCCTCGCAGCAGCATGAAGGTCTCCTGCGGCTGCTCCCGCTCCTGCATCACCATGGTGGTGGGAACTGTCTCCAACAGAGCGGTCTTCCGGCTCTCGAGGTCGAGAATCCGCCGGTGAGCCCGGCGCACCGGCTTGGGCGCATGTTTTTGCAGGAAGTAGGCGCGGAGCTTGTCGGTCTCGGCCTGGCTTCTCCGCTCCGACGGCTTTTTCACGATGTCGTTGATTGCCGTGGGTGTGGCAACCACCATCACCTCGTGCGGCGGGAGGGCCCGATCGTAGACTCTCACCTCGTCGATCATCCCCTGGAAACGACTTCCGGCTCCTCCCCCGGACCCGATGCGAAAAGGTTCCTGGTTCTCGAAGGAGAGATTCAGGTCATCCACCAGCACCTTGAATTTCTCCGGCTTGCCGTCGACGTAGATCCTGATCGCCTTCGAGGTGCGAGACCCGTCGTAGGTCACCATGACGTGGTGCCACCGGTTGGGGGCCAGAGTCCTCTCCGTCTCGACTCGAATGGAGTCGTCCAGCCAGCGCACCACCAGGTTGACGTGGATCTTGCCTTCCAGCAGAGCCACCCGGTAGCCCTTTTCCTTCTCCAGCTCCAGCGTCCGCGAGACGATGGCGCCGCCCTGCTCGCCCTCGGGGTAGATCCAGGCCCCCAGCGAGAATCGATCGTAGAAGCCGAAGTTGCCGAGGTCTCCGGCATCGATGAAGCGGCGGCCGTCGAAACCGGCGGCCTGGCCGATCTTCCCCTGGGTAAATTCCGGACGGCCATCCTTGAATCCGGACTTGGCCTTGTTTCCTTTGGCGGATGCCCGAAGCGGACGCCGCCAACCGCGAGCCTTTCCGTCCAGCGGGAAGTGCCCCAGCAGTCCTTCCGCAATGGACCAGTGGAGCGGCCGGCGCTTCCTGAAGGAGGCTTCCCACTGTTGCTGAGCCCGGTCCAGCTCCGGTTCCAGAGCCTCGAAGTTCCTCTCGGCCTGCTCCAGTTTCTCTTGCAGGTCGGCAAGCTGCTTCTGTTGCGGGCGGGTGGGCGCCTTGATCATCGGAGGAGAATTGCCGTACTTGTAGACCTTGCCTCGCTCGGGAATGTTGTTGAAGAAGGCGAAGCTCCGATAAAAATCCTTTTGGCTGACGGGGTCGTACTTGTGGTCGTGGCAGCGGGCGCAGCCCAGAGTGAGTCCCAGCCAGACGGTGGCGGTGGTCTCCACCCGGTCCACCACGTACTCGACGGCAAACTCGTCGGCGATGATGCCGCCCTCGCCGTTGCCGCGATGGTTGCGATTGAAGCCGGTGGCGATCCGCTGTTCCAGGGTGGGTTGGGGGAGCATGTCCCCGGCCAGTTGCTCCACGGTGAAGCGGTCGAAGGGCATGTTGGCGTTAAAGGCCTCGATCACCCAATCCCGCCAGCGCCACATGGTCCGTTCCCCGTCCGTCTGGTAGCCGTTGCTGTCCGCATAGCGCGCCGCGTCCAGCCAACCCAGGGCCATGTGCTCGCCGTAGCGCGGGGACCGCAGCAGGCGGTCCACCACTTTCTCGTAGGCCTGGGGAGAATCGTCGGCCAGAAAGGCATCCACCTCTTCCGGTGTGGGTGGCAACCCGGTCAGGTCCAGCGTGACCCGGCGGATGAGCACTGTCTTGTCGGCCGGGGCGGAGGGGTGCAACTGCTCCTTGCGCAGTCGGTCCAGCACGAAGAAATCGATGGGGTTGCGGGTCCAACCCTCATCGGCAATCTCGGGCAGCGGAGGACGCTGCGGGGGGATAAAGGACCAGTGACGTTGCCAGCGGGCTCCCTGCTCGATCCAAAGGCGGATGAGCTCGATCTCCTTCTTGTTCAGCTCGAGCCCGGAGTAGGCCGGGGGCATGCGCAGGGCCTCCTCCCCGGCGGTGATTCGCTTGAACATCTCGCTCCGGTCCGGGTCGCCGGGGACGATGGCCCGGTATCCGCCCAGATCGGCGAAGGCGCCCTCCTTTGTGTCGAAGCGCAGTTCGGTGAGGCGGGCCGCCTCGTCGGGCCCGTGGCAGGCGTAGCAGCGGTCGGTCAGGAGAGGACGGATGTCGCGGTCGAACTCCACCGCCGGCTGCTCGGGACCCTGCGCCCAGGCAGCCGTTCCCGCCCCCAGGACCAGGCCCGAAACCATCCCGCCAAACCATCCCAGCCTCAAGCTAGCCTTCCTTCTCATGGACTGACCTCTCTGGAAGCATTCCGTCCGTCCGGGCTACGCCGGTTCTTCCGGCTGCCCCACCGGCACGGGCGCCGTCATAGTCGCAACCTGGCGCCGGTAAGGTGAACAAGCCCCTGACGTTGATCCTTAAGTCTAGCGCTCTCGCTGGGCTCCCTCAACCCCAAATTGGGTGCGGATGTTACCCCGTGGCCGCCGCGGTTGACTCGCCCCGGCAAGCGTGCTAGGTTCACAGCGCCTTTCCGGAAGCTGGCGCGCATCGCTGCAAAGGTCAGTCTCGCCGTCCACCCGCAACGGGGGATCCATGCCGACTCTGGGCGCCACCGCCCTCCGAGCCTACTCCACCCGAATCTTCCAGGCGTGCAACGCCCCGGCTGAAGAAGCCGCCACCGTCTCCGATCACCTGGTGACCGCCAATCTGATGGGTTTCGACTCCCACGGGGTCATCCGCATTCCGGAGTATCTGGGATACGTGCGGGACGGGATGATCCGACCCGGGGCTCCCACCTCCATTGTCAAGGAGACAGCCACCACGGCCACGGTGGACTGCGGCTGGAATTTCGGCCAGGTGGGCGCCCTGCGGGCCATGGAGGTCGCCATCGAAAAGGCCAGCCGGCACCACGTTTCGACCGTGGCCACCATCCGCTGCTGCCACGCCGGCCGCATCGGGACCTATACCCAGATGGCCGCCGAGCAGGGATTCGTGGCCATAGCCCTGGCCAATTCGCTGCACGCCGGTCGCTGGGTGCTTCCCTGGGGCGGCCGGGAAGGGAGACTGGCCACCAATCCCATCTCGTTTGCCGTGCCCTGCCCGGGCAGCGAGCCCATTCTTTCGGACTTCTCGACCGCCGAGACGGCCGAGGGCAAGATCCGTCTCTACCGCAATCGCGGAGACCAGGTCCCGGCGGGTTGGATCGTGGATGCCCAGGGAAACCCCAGCCGCGACCCCAACGACTTCTACGGCCCCCCTCGGGGAGCCATCCTGCCCTTTGGAGGGGAGCGGGGCTACCGGGGGTATGCCTTGTCCCTGCTGGTGGACGTGCTGGGAGGTGTTCTGGCAGCCTCCACCTCGCTGGCGGACCGGGACGGCAACGGCATCTGCTTCATCGTGGTGGATGTCGAGGCCTTCCAGAGCCGGGAGCGCTTCGG
>JAPVWS010000112.1 GCA_027493295.1 Candidatus Versatilivorator vitaminiformans
GTCGACGACAAGGGCCAGGTCTGGATGAATTTGAAGGCGGCCGAGGCTTACCTGAAGACTCAGGGGACTCTGCCGGTCAACCTCAAGCTCCTGATCGAGGGAGAGGAGGAAGTCGGCAGCGACCACCTGGACGCCTTCATCCAAAGCCACCAGGAACTGCTGCAAGCGGATGTCGCCCTCATTTCAGACACTCCCCTGTTCGATCGGGGAATTCCTTCCATCTGCTACGGGCTGAGGGGATTGGCCTACTTTCAACTGGACTTGAAGGGGACGGGCCAGGACCTGCACTCCGGATCCTTTGGCGGGACGGTGATCAATCCCAACTTCGCGCTGGCGCACATCATCAGCTCGCTCAAGGATTCCGAGGGGCGCATCCTGATCCCCGGCTTCTACGACGACGTCGCCCCCATGAGCGATCGGGAAAAAGACGAGCTGTCCCGACTGCCCTTCGACCAGGAACGATTCCGGCAGGAGGTGGGCGCCCCCGAGCTCTTCGGCGAAAAGGGATACGGCACGCTGGAAAGAATCTGGTCCAGACCCACGCTGGAGGTCAACGGCCTGTGTGGAGGCTTCACCGGCGAGGGAGCCAAGACCGTCATCCCGGCCACCGCCATGGCAAAAATCAGCATGCGCCTGGTACCCGATCAGGATCCGGATCGGATAGCCCACCTCTTCGAACAACACTTGAAAACGGTCACTCCCGGCTCGGTAGAACTCACGCTCACGCGCATGCACGGCGGCAACCCCTGGCTGGCCTCCATCGACCATCCAGCCATCCGGGCAGCCTCCCGGGCCTTCGAGAAAGGCTTCGGCGCCAAGCCGGTCTTCGTGCGGGAAGGGGGATCGATTCCGGTGGTGACCACCTTGGCCGAGACTCTGGGCCTGTCCTCGGTGCTGATGGGAGTCGGGCTCCCCGATGAGAATGCCCACGCCCCTAACGAAAGACTGGACCTGGGTAACTATCAAACCGGCATCGTGAGCATTGCCCACTTCTTCGACCAGTTCTCAAGAAGCTGAATCCGTCGGCGAGCCCTGGGCTTTCCCGGGGCGATCCAGGACCGGGGTTCGAGCGAACGGTTGTGCCTGCGACTTCACTTCCAGGCGCAGCCTCTCCAGAATCTGGCTCATCCTGGAACCATCCACGACCTTCTCACCGCCTTCCGTCTGGATGTAAAACACGTCAAAGGCGTAATTCCGATCGGTTGCCAATTTGGCGGAAACGATATTGAGCCCCAGTTCGGCCAGAATTCCGGCAATCCGGTAACTCAAACCCCAGCTATCCCGGGCCTGCACTTCAATCACGGTGCTGTGGGCGGAAATGTCGTTGTCGATTCTCACCCGGGGAGCCACGGTAAGGGCGGCGGCGCCCGGTTCGGCACGAACTTCATACCGCTGTCCCCGCAGCAGGTCCTCCAAACGGGTCTTCCCCCGGATGATTTCGGCGAGCACCTGGTCCACCCGGCGCCGACCCGCGTCATCGATCAGCAGATGGCTGCCCAGATCGCTCACGTGGAAGGTATCGATCACGATGCCATCCTCGCGAGTATTGAGTTGGGCGCTCAACAGCCGGATGCCCAAGGCCGTAAGGGTTCCGGTAATCTGGGCAAAACGCCCGGGCAGATCGCGGGTGGAGAGGTGGAGTTCGTAGTAACCGCCATCCGGGTTGGCAACCCATTCACTCGCCAGAGGCTGTTCCTTCAGATTCTCACAAAGACGAACGTGGGCCACGATTTGGGGAAGGGGCGTATAGAGGGCATATTTCTCGGGAAGGAAAGAAAAATGGTTCAGCACCGAGTCGACAGACAGTTCCCCGGCCAGTTGCTCCAGGACGCCGCGCTGAATCTCGGCGACCCGGGCGTGTTCGGCCCCGCTCAGTTCCCGGCCGAACATGAGACGGTCCATGACTCTAAAATACAAGGACCACAACAGGAATCGGTTTCTTTCCGACCAGGCGGTCTCATCCACCGAGGTCAAGTCCGCAAAGGTATGCAGCAACAGCATGTTCAGATTGTCGGTGGTCTCCACCACCGAGCTGATCTCCTGGACAATCTGGGGATCGTCGAAGTCCCTCCTCTGCGATACATGGGCGAGCAAGGTCTGCTCCGTCACCAGCATCAGAACCTTGTCCCGGTCTTCCGGCGACGCATTGAGGCGCTGCAAGGCGCGAACCGCCAAGGGTTGGCCATTGCCGGACAGTTGATCCGGCCCGTTCGAGCCGGTCTCATGCAAGAGCAGACCCAGGTAGAGGATTGAAGGGTCCTCCACCTGTTCCAGCAAGCCTCGATAGTCCCTCAGTCCCGCGTCGGTTGAATTGGCCACCAGGTCCAGGCGATCGACCGCCCGCAGCGTATGCTCATCGATCGAATACCTGCGGCCTCGGGCAATGCCGGGGAGACAGTCCAGGCGGCTGAACTCCGGCAGGTAACGGCCAAGGAATCCAAGGTCGCGCATTCGCCGCAGTGCCGGTCCCACCCTTCCCTTGTTCTTGAGGATGACCCGGAAGTCGGCGTGCATGGCAGGAACCCGCCAATAGCGAGCCGGCCACTGGTGCAGTTGGGACCGCAGCCGTGAAATCATCGGAGGCTGCATGATCTCCGGCTCCATTTGACTCAGGTGAAAAACCTTCATCCAGCGTTGGGGCGTTTCCTCTTCGCTCCCCTGTTCCGGTTGGGAAACCAGCCTGAGATATTGAGACTTGAAGGGTTCGTTTCCTTTCAGAAGGGCCGCCTTGTTGCGCTCCAGGTAACCCTCAAAGAGGGCCGTCAGTTTCCTCTTTCGCCTCAAAGTGTCTCTCACCAGCAATTCCAGCGCCGGAAGCTGACGGGAATCGTGAAATCCCAGGAATCGGGCCGTTTGAACTCCGGCCTCGCCCAACAGGTCCGACTCGACCGCCCCCGCCACGAAATGCAGATGAGTTTGAATCTGCAGCAGACGTTCCCGTATCGCCAGAAGTCGGGTCCACTCCCCGGGCGTAATCCCTCCCTTTTCCAGAATCCGGACGGGGTCACCGGTTCCCGCAAGCAGCCTCAAGGACTGCAACAGCGCTCGGCAGCACCACAACCCGCCCGGCCCCTGTTCCAGACCAGCCGTCAGGGCATAAACACTCGATTCTCCGCCATCCAGCATCTGCCGGTAGTGGTCCTCAAGATCACAGAGAAAGACGACCGGACGTTTGACCAGAGTCGACCGGAGCCGCTGCTGCAGATCGGACCCCACTGACCGGGCCCCACCCAACCATCGAGAGGACAGCAGCTCCAGGCAAAAGCCCGTATCCGTCTGAGATCGGCGCAGGCACTCCCGGGAACTGAGACAAACCACGTCGCCGTGAATTCCCATCGCCGCCATCCGGGATCGAGTGGCCTCCAGAACCTGGCTTGCCTCTCCATCTCCAATCGATCCGGTCAACAACAACCGGAGCGGAGAATAGGGAGTCAGTTCCAGACTGCCGTAGGCGCCCAGAGCCAGCCAACAGGTTTTCCGGTTCCGGGCGGGGCTGCCGGGAGCCGCGAGTCGGCTCGGTGTCAGCAGGGATTGCAGGCTCAGATCGATCAAACGACAGTGTTGGGCCGCCAGGTCCAGCGCAGACATTCCGTTGAAGTGGCGCCATCGCAACTGCGCCATCCCCCGCCGATAGGAGCGGTCCGGTCGGGTCGGCAACCGTTCACTGCCCGGTTTGTGCGGTTTCGGTAGATTCATCCGTGCCCCTGAAACGCCGGAATTGGATCTGTCCATCTCGGCCAATGAGCAAAAATAAACCAGTCGGAGGGCGAGGTAAACCGAAAACAGGCCCCGGGTTGGGCTATTGGGGCTGCGGGCTGAATCTCCTATGTGACGACCTTGCTAGTTCCGTCCCCCCCACCGGTTCGACTGCGGGCGGAGCCCTTGTCTCACCGACTCCCCCTCCAGGGGGGAGTGACAGAGGCCTGCAACAACCTCCCTGCCCAATGCCCGGGCGAGAGTAGGGGACGTTGTGCAATGGGCTGACGCCCACGTCTCGACTGGAATC
>JAPVWS010000113.1 GCA_027493295.1 Candidatus Versatilivorator vitaminiformans
GTCTCCGTCACTCCGGCCGGTCATTGAGGATCCTCCGGTCGGGGTCGAGGAGCTGAGAGGAACGCATGTCATTGCCAAAGCTGAAGGTCGTTGCAGCAGTGGTTCTCCTGCTGGCTGGCGGAGCAATAAGCTCCGGACTGGCAGGGGACTGGCCCATGTGGGGAGGGAGACCCGACAGGAACATGGTTTCGGACGCTACCGGAATACCGGCCGAATGGGACCTGAAGACCGGGAAAAACATCAAGTGGGTTGCCGAAATCGGCTCCCAGTCCTATGGAAATCCCACCATATTGGATGGCAAGGTCTTCGTGGGTACCAATAACCAGCGGCTGCGCAACCCCAAACAGACCGGAGACCGGGGCGTCATCATGTGTTTCCGGGAGAAGGACGGGAAATTCCTTTGGCAGATGACCCACGAAAAGCTGGCTGCCGGCAGAGTCAACGACTGGCCCGAGCAGGGCATTTGCTCCTCGCCGGCGCTGTCCGGGGATCGACTCTACTACGTTTCCAACCGGGCGGAAGTGGTGGCCCTGGACACCGAAGGGTTCCTGGACGGGGAGAACGACGGCCCCGTGAAGGACGAGAAACACTCCTCCCCCATCGACGGGGACGTGGTGTGGACCTTCGACATGATTGAAGAGCTGGGGGTTTTCCCGCACAACCTGGCCACCAGCTCACCGCTGCTGGTGGGGGATCTGATTTTCGTCAACACCTCCAACGGCACCGATGAGAGCCATATCAACATTCCCGTACCGAGAGCCCCCAGTTTCCTGGCCTTGAACCGCCACAGCGGCAAGTTGGCCTGGGAGAACTCGGCTCCCGGGGATGCGGTTCTCCACGGCCAGTGGTCTTCTCCATCCTACGGAGAGATTGCGGGCAGGCCCCAGGTCATCTTCGCGGGCGGCGACGGCTGGCTCTATTCCTTTGAAGCCCGGACCGGCAAGGAATTCTGGCGGTTCGACTGCAATCCGAAGGAATCGGAATGGAAGAACGGCAGGGGGGACCGCAACAATCTGATCGGGACACCCGTCGTCTATAACGACATGGTCTATATCGCGGTGGGCCAGGACCCGGAGCACGGCGAAGGCGTGGGACACCTTTTTGCCATCGACGCCACCCAGTCAGGGGATATCACGGAGACCGGGGCCGTTTGGCACCACGACTTCCGCCGCAGTATCTCGACCGTGGCTATCCGTGACGGCCTGCTCTACGCCGCCAATTTCAGCGGCTTCTTTCACGCTCTGGACCTGAAGACCGGCAAATTGCTTTGGGAACACGACATGTTGGCGGCTGTCTGGGGATCACCCTTCGTGGTCGACGGCAAGGTCATGCTGGGAGACGAGGACGGTGACCTCACCATTCTGGAGGCGGGTCGCCAGAAAAGACTCATCGACGAAACCAACTTCGGCAACACCGTCTACAGCACCCCCGTCGTTGCCAACGGCACTCTCTACATCATGACCCGATCTCATGTCTACGCAATCGAGAAGCAGTGAAAGCCCTCCAACGGGCTTTCGCCCCGTCTTACCCCCGCGGCTACCTGCTGCCGCAGCATTCGCGGCTAGGTTGGCGCGGAATTCAGACGACCCCGGGTTGACACCCGGGGCTACCCTGAGCCGCTGCTACGCAGCTCTATAAGGATGGCTTGTAGGAAACGTCTCGCCGGGTAACCCACGTCAACCGCAGCTTCGCAGCTCCCACCTAACCCACAAAGCTGCAATGGGAAACCTGCTTTTCTATCGGGAATAATGCCCCGGGCCAGAGCCCGGGGGAGCCATCGGAAAACGTCACGTAGCGGAGTAGAGCCACGAACGCGGCGGCAGCAAACGCCGGTAAACCAAACTCAAGCGCACGCTCGTTGCTCATCTGCAAGAACGCTGCGTGAGCCAGACTCCTTGACAGACGCGAATGCGGCGCATAGAAAGCACCCGTTCGGGAAGGCTTTGCCTCTCCAAAGAAACGCCGCCCCACGGCACAATCACCCGCCGCAGCATTCGCGGCTAAATGGACCCCCCGGGCTGGCGCCCGGGGGATTTTCGTTTCAGAATTCCTTCCGCTCAATTGGCTTTCCACTTGATGTTGCAGCCGATGCTGGGCATCTGGGTTGTTGAGACCCGGGTCCCCGAAAGCACGGCATCCATGGCTTCCCTCAGATCCCTGCCCGTGACCGGTTCATTGTTCTCGGGCCGACTCCCATCCAACTGACCCCGGTAAACCAGCTCCCGTTGGCCGTCAAAGAGATAGAAATCGGGTGTGCAGGCCGCCTGATAGGCCCGGGCTACCTCCTGACTCTCGTCATAACAGTAGGGGAAGGCAAAGCCGAGTTCCTCCGCCATGGCCTTGAGGTTGGCGGGTGCGTCGTCAGGGTAGGTCTCGGCGTCATTGGAACTGATGGCCACAATGCCCACGTTCCTGGTGCTGTAGTCACTGCCCAGACGGGCCAACTCCTCCTGGATATGCACCACAAAGGGACAGTGCCGGCAGATGAACATCACCAGCAGCGCCTCCTTGTTCGCAAAGCTGCCTAGCGTGACCGTGTCTCCCGAAACGACATCCGGCAGCTGAAAATCGGGTGCTGGCGACCCCAGTGCGAGCATGGTTGAAGGTGTCAAGACCATAGTATCGGCTCCTTAGATTTTGTATCCGGCTAACGTCCTTCCAATTGGGCTGAAACCAAGAATAACGCGCCGGGCACCTGCGAAACAAGATTTGATCGGGGGATTCCTGCATCCCGGATTGCGGGTCCTTCTCCCCGGCGCCATCACCCATCTGTGGCTTGATCTCAATGCAACACGTTAACAGGACACAACTTGACCGTCATGGGCGTCGATGCTAGTGTTCTGTCTCAGAAATCGGGTTGCCATATTCTTGAGACAGAACACCAGCATCGAAGCTCATGCCCGAACTTCCGGACATTGTCGTTTACCTGGAATCTCTCCAGGCCAGAATATTTCACCAACGCTTGGAGCAGATTCGTATCGCCAGTCCATTTCTGCTCCGAACCGTCACGCCGCGCCCGGAAGAAGTGGAGGATCGCCAAGTCGTGGGTTTGTGCCGAATGGGGAAAAGGGTGGTCATCGAGCTGGAGGGAGCCGTCTTTCTGGTCTTTCACCTGATGATTGCCGGGCGCTTCCACTGGAAAGAGAAGCGTATGCGAACCTGGCGAAAAAGTGACCTGGCGGCGTTGGACTTTTCCACTGGTTCGCTTCTTCTGACCGAATCGGGCTCCAAAAAACGGGCCTCTCTTCATCTCGTGAAAGGGAAGGACGCCTTGGCCAAACATGACCCGGGCGGCATTGAGCCGTTGAACGTCGATTTTGACACCTTTCGGCAACGATTTACCCTTGAGAATCACACCCTGAAACGCTCCCTGACCGACCCTCGCATCCTGAGCGGCATCGGAAACGCCTATTCCGACGAGATTCTCCATCGAGCTCAACTCTCACCCCTGGCCCTCAGTCAAAAACTGAAGGAAGGGGAAGTCCGGCGTCTTTACCTGGCCGTGCGGGAGACCCTGGAGTACTGGCTGAACAAGCTGCGGGACGAACTCCAGGGAGGCTTTCCCGAACGGGTCTCTGCCTTTCGGGAAGGAATGGCCGTACACGGCCGGTTTCGCAAGCCCTGTCCCCGGTGCGGGGCCCCGGTACAGCGGATCGTCTATGTCGGAAACGAAGCCAATTATTGCAGTCCCTGTCAGACCCGAGGAAAGCTGTTGGCTGATCGGGCTCTCTCCCGGCTCTTGAAACAGGACTGGCCACGGACTCTGGAGGAGCAAGAGTCGCGACGAGCATCGCTGACGGCAGAGCCGGCAGGCCCGGCCGGCTAACGAGGTCTCATGAAAGTCATCAGTCTGAGGACAAAGGGCGGCTCCAGTGATCCCCTGGGATCGCGGTCGGACCAGGTGAGCCCCGGCCGGATGCCGGGTCTGATCCTGCTCCTGGTCGTGTTGACAGGCGTGCTCACCTTTTTTTGCTCGACCTACAGAATTTTCAGCCTGCCCGAGTATCGGGTGGGAGACATTGCCACCACCGATATCCTGGTCCCAGCGGATGTTCCGATGCAGGACGAAGAAGCCACCAGAATTCGACAGGAGGAAGCCCGAAACGCTGCTCTTCCCGTATATCGCCATTCCGTCGACCAGGTCCAGGCGCGAATCGAACGGATTTGCCGGCTGTTTTCCACGCTGAGAAGCCAACTGAAGCCCCTCAACCCGAACGGTTCACCCGGGGCGGGCTGGGGTTTCGACAAGCTGCCGCCGGAAATCCAGGCAAGCCTCGGAGAACAGTTGGGGCGACTGCTGCCGGAGTCCAATCCGGAATCGGCCGCCAGGTTCCTGTCAGGCATTGGATTCAGCCAACCCCTGCAGCAGGCTCTGGAGCAAGCGCTTCGCAAGGCCAACAGTTCCTTGGTGATTGAAAGCGCGAGGGATCTGATTCGGGAACAAGGAAGCATCCACCTCCTTTCCGGCACCGGTTCGGGAG
The DNA here is from genome assembly GCA_027493295.1 of Candidatus Versatilivorator vitaminiformans. Lineage (GTDB taxonomy): Bacteria > Acidobacteriota > Terriglobia > Versatilivoradales > Versatilivoraceae > Versatilivorator > Versatilivorator vitaminiformans. The sequence continues at coordinate 4,482 of JAPVWS010000113.1, forward strand.
AGAGAACGACGATACCGGTGGACCAGGTCAAGACCTTGGACAGCATCCGCCGGGAGGTCGATACCTGGCTGCCGGCACTGCTGCGATACCACGAACTCCCGCGGCAACCGACCAGCAGGCTGGTCAGCGACCTGCTGCAACCCAATCTTTCCTATGACGTGGAGGCCACCCAGGCCACCCAGCGGGAAGCGGTGGCCAATGTGGACCCGGTATTCGTCATTCTCAAGAAGGGCAAGGTGGTCGTTCGCCAGGGAGACGAGATCGGTTCAGGGCAACTACGTCAGATCGAAGCCATTGGCAACCTTCCCCGGGAATCCTCGTCGCCGGCGCAGGTTGTCAGCCTGGCGCTGCTTATCGGTTCGCTTCTGGCCGTGTTCGGCTACCTGCTGAGGAATCTCTGGCCGACGCAGTGGAATTTCATGAGGCTGGCAGTGCTGGCCGGCACCGTTCTGGTCACTCAGACCATCGTTCTCAAGGTGTTCGGATTTGTAGGCGAGGCTCTCAGCGAGTCCCTCAGCCTTAGCTTTGCGGGATTCCCCGACAACGACGAGGCCTATTTCTTTTTTGCGCTGCCTTTTGCACTGGGGGCGATGCTGGTCACCATCCTGGTGGATGACCGTGCCGGTCTGATCTTTTCCCTGCTGTCAAGCATTCTGGCCGTACTGACCCTGGGTAGCGACATCTATGGTTTCTTCTATGTGCTGATGTCCAACCTGATTGGCATTCTCACCATACGCAGCGCCGTGCAAAGAGTGGGTTTCGTCGGCGCCGGGTTCAAGCTCGGATCGGCCGCCATCGGCCTCTTCGTGGTTCTGCAGTACGCCAAGCTGGCTCCGTTCGACTTGGGCACCGGCTTTCTGGGGGCTACGCTGGCCCTGTTGTCCGGACCGATCAACACCGGACTGCTGGTCTTCCTGTTGCCTCTGTTCGAGAGATTCTTCATGGTCACCACCATCATGCGGCTGCAGGAACTCGGGAACGTCAACCTGCCGCTGATTCGTGAGCTGATCCTGAAGGCCCCCGGAACCTACAACCACAGCGTTGCGGTCGGAACGCTCTCCGAAGGAGCCGCCGAAGCCATCGGACTGAACCCGGTTTTTGCCCGGGTCGCCTGTTTTTATCACGACATCGGAAAAACGATTCATCCCGAGTATTACGTGGAGAACCAGCGGGGCGAGAACATCCATGACCGCATCAGCCCCGAGGAAAGCGCAAGGCTGGTTTTGAGACACGTGACCATGGGCATCCGAATGGCGCGCGCTGCCAAACTTCCTTCCTCGATGATCGACATCATCCCCCAGCACCACGGCACCAAGCTCTTGACCTATTTCCACGAGAAGGCCAAGGCAAACGCGGCTGGACGCGACGAAGTCCAGGAGGCTCGCTTCCGCTATCCGGGGCCCAAGCCGCAAACCAAGATGGCTGCCATCATCATGCTGGCCGACGCCGTGGAGGCGGCTGCCAGAACACTGAACGACCACTCCCAGGAGAAGTTGCTGGAGCTGATTCAAAAGATCGTGGCCAGTACAACCGAGGATGGGCAGCTATCGGAGTGTGACATCACCCTGGCTGAAATCGACCGCATTGCCTTCAGCTTCCTCGAGACCCTCTCCAGCGTCTACCACGCCCGCATCACCTATCCCGGCTTCGAGTTCGAACGCACCCAGGAATCCGCACCCTAGTGTCCTGTCTCAGACCGACGAGCAGGCAAAAGGAGATATCCACGAAGGGGCACGAAGGAACACGAAGAAAAACCAGGAGATCGGACTTGCCACCGTTCGCCATCCACCAGGCTCATCGGCCGTCCAGGTCGTTACTTCAACTTCTTGTTTAACATGGGGGCCTTTTGCAAAATTCGGTAGCGGGGCCTTTACCGGGAGCGGCCACAAAAGGCACAAAAACACAAATGGCGACTTTTGTGCTTCTTGTGATTAGACAGTTTTTCACCAAGTCGCACCCGAAATCGAAAAAGGCAGAACCTCAGGTTCGCCGGCAGAATGACTTGACCCGCTAAGAACGTTGCAAAAAGGCTACTGGAGCCACAGGATGGACAGGATCGCAAGCCACATTCCAAACACGGTGGCATTGCCGGCCGGCGAGTATCTGATGGGCTGCGAGCGGGGGCGTGCGGACGAGCGACCGGTTCATCGCGTCAAGGTCGATGCCCTTGCAATGGGCATTACAACCGTGACCAACGAGCAATACCGGTTCTTTGTGAATCGAAGCGGGGGACGGATGCCCGAATCGTTCCTCGAGTCCCGGTTCAGCCATCCGCGACAGCCTGTAGTGTCGGTCAGTTGGCTGGAGGCGACTGCCTATTGCCGCTGGCTGAGCGAGTGGACCGGCCAAACCTGGCGCCTGCCCACCGAGGCCGAGTGGGAATGGGCCATTCGCCAGAATCGGGAAGGATGCCTGTATGCCTGGGGCGATGAAGATCCTTCCGAATTCGAGTTGTATCGCACTGGTTGGCGGGACCGGCGCCCGCAACCGGTGGCAATGCGGCCGCCCAACGAATTCGGTCTCTACGACCTGGGCGACAATGTCCACGAGTGGTGCCTGGACTGGTATGCACGTGACTACTACCAGCGGTCACCCGGCAACAATCCCGTCAATCGGGAAGAGACTCGGCGCCGGGCCTCTCGGGGCGGAGCCTGGCGCCACCAGATCAAGGTGAGCCGCTGCGCCGCCCGCAGCAGTCTGGACCCCTCCTACAAGTACACCGATTACGGATTTCGAGTGGTAAAGGTCCCGCACTGACCGGAGGCTGCCTGAGCCTCCTCAGGATGAGTTACGGGTCCGCCGAGGAGCAGGACACTACTCCGCATCCGATCCGTCGCGGCCGAGGAGCAGTTCGGCCCGGGGCAGGGATGCCAGGGCTTGAACGACCTGTGGATCGCCTTCCAGTTCCACTTTCATGCTCTGCTTGGTCTGCAGGGAAAGGAGCAACAGGCGGCTGCGAAGGGTGCGCTGGATGAAGGGAAGGTGGTCGTCAAACTCCCGCTCGGAATGAAACAGTTCCCGTGCAGCCAGATAGTCACGCAATTCCCCCAACACCAAGGGGCTGACAATTGCCGTGCTCGCAAGCACCGGATACCTGGCCTTGAATTCCCGGGCAAAAGCAAAAAGGAGATGTCGCGACAGCAGGCGATGCTGAAAGGATGTCAGGGAGACCGATTCAGCCAAGACGTCCGGAAGGATGCCGCCCTCGCCAGTTTCGAAAGGAAGGCCGTCACCCCCCTGGCTGGCGCGCGGATGGCGCCTCTGCAACCTTTCGACCAATTTCAGATACTCCAGGAGAGAGCGATTCTTGTAGTTGCGCTGAATTATGCGTCCCTTGGGCGTGAACCACTTGGCGGTCGTCAGGGAAAGTCCATTGCCACCGCTCAGTGGGAAAATCGTCTGCACCAGTCCCTTACCGAAACTGTTTTCTCCGACGATGATTCCCCGCCGGGCATCCTGGATGGCTCCCGCCAGAATTTCGGCCGCACTGGCCGTCTGCTCATTGATCAGGACCACCAGCGGATACGGTTCCCGGTCGTATCCGCGAGTGGCCAGATACTTGGCATTGGCGTTGGGAAGCCTCCCCTTGGTGATCAAAATGACCTGGTTTACATCCAGGAAGCGATCGGCTACCCCGATGGCGCTTTGCAGGTTTCCTCCCGGATTGTCCCGCAAGTCCAGGACAAGACCTTGTAAATCGGCTTGGAACGGCTTTAGCGCCTGGTCGACCTCATCTTCGGTGGTTGCCGTGAAAGCCACCAGTTGCAGGTACACCACCCCGGGCAGGATGGCATAGCAGAGCGGCAGGCTGGGTTCGGGTATTTCCTTTCGAAGAACCTGGAGGCCCAAGGGACGATCGACACCGATCCTCTCGATCAGGACCTCCACGGGTGTGTCCCGGGGACCACGCAACAAGCTCACCACCTCCGCTCCGGCACGGTCTCCGGTGGAGACTCCGTCAACCGAAAGGATGACATCCCCGGGGCGGATTCCGGATTCCTCGGCCGGCGACCCTGGATTCGTCGAGAGCACCATCATCTTTCCGTCCGCCGGCGCCACCCGTACACCGATTCCGGAGTAGTTGCCTCCCTGGTAGGAGCGCAGTTCGCCGAAGGTCTTGGGGTCGTAAAAACTGGAATGCGGATCCAGGCGGCCCAGCATGCGTTGAATCGAGCGGGCGATGGCTCGATTCACATCTATCGGCTCCGCATAACCGGTTTCCACAAGGTTCAACACCGACCCATAGGCCTCCAGGTGGCGATAAAACGATTTCGGAAAGGAAAGCTTGGCTTCCTGGTTCTCGGGAGAAGACACACCGCTGGAGAGAAAGACCGACGAATCTGCGAACAGCAGGGCGCAGACAAACAGCGCCGCCGTTGCCGCTTTGACTGATGCCTGTCGAGTCACTTTGGGAACCGACCGATCCGTGCCAGCGAGTTACCTGATCGATTGTAACCCGCAATGCACCTCGAGCGCCGGATACATGAACAATGGCGCTTTGTCCCCGGTAGCTCGATGGTCCCGATTCTGGGGATTGCGGGACGCAAGATGGTGCGTTGGGCTGCACCGCGCGGCAGTTCCAGATGGCCCGGAAAGCGGTTCGCAACTCTGTTATAATTTGCAACCAAGCGGGGTTTTCGGGCAGGCGAGTTGCTGAAGTTCCAGATGAATTCGAAATTGTGTTTGCGGGGATTCGCATGACCAGGCAGGGACTCGGAATAGCTTTGCTGGCAATTCTGGCAGCCGCCAGTCCTTCGGCCGAGGCGGTGGTGCTCACTCTGGAGGTCGATGACGTCATTCATCCCGTGATTGCGGAGTACATCGACCGTGGGCTGGAGCAAGCTGCAGAGGAAGGCGCTACAGCCGTGATCATCCAGATGAATACTCCAGGGGGCTTCGACTCCTCCATGCGGGAAATCATCGAGAAGATATTGCGGTCGGAAACTCCCGTGCTCGTTTTTGTCGGTCCCAGCGGCGCCAGAGCCGCATCCGCCGGGTTCTTTATCCTATTGTCCGGCGACCTGGCCGTCATGGCCCCCGGCACCAACACCGGAGCCGCTCACCCCGTGCCCCTGGGCGGGGGCAAGTTGGATGAGGTCATGCAGAAGAAGGTGGAAAACGATGCTGCCGCCTATATCCGCAGTTTCGTGGCCCAACGCGGCCGTAACGTCGAATTGGCGGAGAAAGGGGTAGTGGACAGCCTGTCCTTCACCGAAGAGGAAGCGCGGCAAGGCAATCTCATCGACGGCGTTGCCCAGGACATGAACGAGATCCTCACAAAATTCGACGGAAGGGAGATTCAGCGCTTCGACGGCCGAAAACAGGTTCTGCAGTTGAAGAACGAGCGGCTGAAGGCGTTTGAAATGACGGCTCGCCAGAAGGTCCTCTCAAAGGTGCTGAACCCCAATATAGCACTGATTCTGGGCCTGATCGGCCTGCTCGGGCTCTACATCGAGTTCAGCAATCCCGGTCTGATCTTTCCCGGTGTGGTCGGCGGGGTTTGTATCTTCCTGGCGCTGGTGGCATTCAATATCCTGCCCATCAACCTCCTGGGAGTGGTGCTGATCCTGGCGGCTATCGTTCTCTTCGTTCTGGAGGCAAAAGTGACCAGCTACGGACTGCTGGCTTCTCTTGGAATCGCCGTCATGATCCTCGGTTCTTTGATCCTCATCAACTCACCGCTCCCCGAGTTGCGGGTACAACTGATCACGGCCGTGGGAATCACCCTCCCCTTTGCCGCCATCACCATCTTTCTCATGCGGCTGGTCATTCTGGCCCACCGCAACAAGTCGGTGACCGGCAAAGAGGGCATGATCGGAGAGGTCGGAACAGCTTTGACCGACATCGGCTCCCAGGGCAAAGTGCAGGTCCACGGCGAGATCTGGCAGGCCAGCAGCCCCCAGCCGATCGAATCCGGCAACCGGGTCCGAGTGGTAGCGGTGGAGGGACTCAACATCCAGGTGACCCGGGCAGACGGTTCCGGGGCTCCCTCGAGCTGAAAAGGAGAGACTCATGTTCGAATTCGATTTGATTTCAGCCCCGGGTCTCTTTGGGCTGCTGCTGGTAGTCATCGTCCTGTTCAACTCGCTGCACGTCCTGCGGGAATACGAGCGCGGAGTCATCTTTCGCTTGGGGCGCCTGTTGCCGCAGCCCAAGGGCCCCGGCCTCATCATCGTATGGTGGCCCATTGACCGAATCGTCAAAATGGAGTTGCGAGTCGTGACTCTGGATGTGCCGCCGCAGGACATCATCACCAGCGACAACGTGTCGGTCCAGGTCAATGCCGTCGTCTATTTTCGCGTGATGGACCCCTTGAAGGCAGTGGTGGAGGTCGAGAACTACCTCTATGCCACCTCCCAGCTTGCCCAGACCACTCTGCGTTCGGTTCTCGGCGAAGTGTCCCTGGACGATCTGCTCAGCCGGCGCGAGACCCTGAACGTCCGGTTGCAAAGCATCCTGGACCAGCACACCGATCCCTGGGGCATCAAGGTTGGAACGGTCGAGGTGAAGCAAGTGGACCTTCCCCAGGAAATGCAGCGGGCCATGGCCAAGCAGGCCGAAGCGGAACGGAGGAGCCCTGAGAACAAGGAGCTGCGGCTCGACAACCGGCATTTGCTGCTCTTTTTCCTTGGGGCCGTCCTGATCTGTGCCAGTTTTTTTGCCCTGGGTTTCTGGATGGGACGCGGACAGACCGGGGAGGCAACGCTGTCTGTCGGAGAGGGAACCGAGTCCAGCCTGACGGCTTCGAGTGCGGTGAGCCCACCCACGGGCACGGAGGGAACCCGGGCATCTTCTCAGGGAGGGACCGACGGGGCAGGATCAACCACGCAGGACCCGGCAGGCCCACCGGACTTGCGAAAGGAACTGGACTTCTACAGTGCCGTAAAGGATCAAAGCGTGGATGAGGACTTCAGTCCGCGCCCCTCCGGAAAGGAGAAGCCGCAACCGGCTCGACCGCCGTCCAGGGCTCGCAGAGCTTCTTCCGCCTCCGCTGCCAACGCCGGTGGGTTGCTTCATTTGCAAGTGGCCGCTCTTCGGAAACGTGCCGATGCCAATCGCCTGGCCGACGAGCTGCGGGGGAAGGGATACCCCGTGGTGGTAGTATCTCCGTCAAAGGCTGAAAACCCGCAGTGGATACGGGTCAAGGTTGGACCCTATCGTAGCACGCGGGAAATATCCCAAGTCAAAGCCCGGCTGGCCCGGGACGGCTATGATTCCATTCTGCGGCACCAATAAATCGAATGGTTTCAGCCACCCCGGGCGCTCTTCTTTCTGAAGACGCTTCACCTTTCCCTCCTCGAGCCCTCATTTCTCACCGGGTCGCCCGGGAAATCACTAAATTCGTCTTCTGTACTTGACTGTCCTCTCTAAAGGGCAGTCCCATTGGTGGGAAATGCAGGAGCGATCTTACCGCTTGAGGCACTACCAGACGGCTTGCCTGGCTGTTGCCAGCGGCCTCCTGCAGATCCTTCTCTTCCCCAAATTTTCCCTGTCCTGGGTGAGCTGGGTCGCTCTGGTTCCCTTGTTGTTCGCCCTCTTCCAAGAAACTTCCTGGAAGCGGGCGCTATTGCTGGGGTGGATCTTCGGTGTCGTTTTCTTTTCCGGATGCTGCTACTGGATCCTGAACGTACTGCAAGGCTACGGAGACCTGCATTGGTCGGGAGCCGTTTTGCTGTTTGCTCTCCTGATCGTCTATCTGTCTCTGTTCCCGGGTCTGTTCGCCTGCGCATTTTCCAGAACTTCGCTGAAATTCCCCGGGGCCTGCTTCCTGCTGGCCCCTGGCCTATGGGTTGCCACGGAATACCTTCGGGGACACCTTTTGACGGGATTTCCCTGGTGCCTGACAGGCTACGTGCTGATAGACAACACGTCCCTGGCCCAGATCGCCACCTTCACCGGGGTCTACGGACTCTCCTTCCTGGTAGTTTTGATCAACGCCTCGATCACCGGCCTTTTCTTCCGGTCCAAGCCGTCCCTCCTATGCCTGCCGGTGACCTTGGTGTTCCTGGGGGTTCTGATGTGGGTGGGAACAAAGCCACTCGATACCGACCACACCGGGGAGGCTCACGCCCGCCTGGTACAGACCCATATTCCTCTGGATCACCCCTGGGACCCACAGTCGCAAAGCCGGCTGCTGGAAGAGTTGATCGAGCTGTCTCTGTCGCCCCCGCTCACGGATTCGGCAAGCACCCCCGAAGCCGACCCACCGCTTTCTGCACCGCATCGGGCAAGCCTCCTCATTTGGCCGGAGACTCCGGCGCCGTTCTATTTTCATGAGGATCCATCCTTCCGCAGAACTATGAACCGGCTGGCAGGATCTTCCGGCTCCACGCTGCTGTTCGGATTCGTAGACTGGCCTTCGGGAAATGAGGGTTCGCACACGGGCCCTTACAACAGCGTCGGGACGGTGTCTCCTGCCGGGGATTTGATCGCCCAGTACGACAAAATGCACCTGGTTCCGTTTGGGGAATACGTTCCCTGGTCCTGGCTGTTCTTCTTTGTGGAAAAGATATCCACCGGGGTAGGGGACTATCAGCCCGGCAGCCGGGTGGTCGTCTCGCGTTTGGAATCCGGAGAAAAGGTGGGGGTCTTCATTTGTTATGAGGCGATCGTGCCCAATCTGGTACGCCGCTTTGTGGCGGAAGGAGCCGAGGTTCTGGTCAACATCACCAACGACGCCTGGTTCGGCAACTCGGCTGCTCCTCACCAGCATCTGCTGATGGCTCGCATGCGCGCCGTCGAGAACCGACGGTATCTGCTGAGAGCTGCAAACAGCGGGATCAGCGCCGTCATCGACCCAATGGGGAGAATTCTTTCCAGCACCGGCCTCCATCGCCGTACGGTCCTGGATGTTGGCTTCCGCTTCAGACAGACACCCACCTTCTATTCCCGGAATGGAGACCTCTTTGCTTGGCTCTGTCTGGCGCTGAGCCTGATCCCGGGCGTCACCGCAAGCGGATGGTACCGCTTGAAATGGCTGAACCGGCCTGAATCCCGGGGAAAACATGCGGGAGCCCCTCCACCGCCGCCCGCGTAGTCCTTTCTGTTTTTCAGTGCTGCGGTTATGATGGGGCGCTGCCGGTCCGACTCGCTTTTCATGCTGAAGAGCCCTGTTCTGAGACAGGACACCAGACCAAAGGAGGAATGTCCCATGCCAGGAGAGGTGAGGTTCGATATCACCAAGGATGATCTGTCTCCGTTGCAGGGCGGCGGCCCGGTCTTTGTGACCCTTGGAGAGGTGCTGGTGCGGGAAACGCCGGGCGACCTGGAGCGACCCGAACGGACCCGTTTGGTCCATTTGTCGCTGGCGGGTAGTGAATTTACGCTGGCCACCGCCCTCAGCCGGTTCGGCGTTCCCTCTGCCTACATTACCCGCCTTCCTGCAAACCCCTACGGCTTTGCAGTGCGAAATGCCGCTCGAGAGCAGGGCATTGACACCGGCAACATGGTCTGGGCTCCCAAGACCGAACCCATTGGCCGCTTGATCTATGAAATCGGCCGCACTCCGCGGCGAAACATCGGAATCTACCAGCGCATGTACTCGGCGGCATCCAGACTGGGGGCTGGAATGGTGAATTGGCAAGAGGCTCTGAAAGATGCCCGCCTCTTCCATACCTCCGGAATCACCTTCGGTTTGGCCGGCCACAGCCGATACGAACGCAACTACAACCTGGATGCACTCCAAGAAGCACTTGAGAACAAGCCTCCCAACTGCTTGGTCGGAATGGACTTCAACTATCGAGGCACCTTGTGGTCTCCCGCGGAGGCCTGCAAGGTTCTGACACCCATCGCCACCGACCACGTGGACGTGCTCATCACCACCATCGAGGACATGGCCAGGCTTTACGGGATGAGTT
>JAPVWS010000114.1 GCA_027493295.1 Candidatus Versatilivorator vitaminiformans
GACTTGGGATCGACGGCGTCGATGGTGAGCTGGTTGGTCTGAACCTCGTCCGGAAAGTGCAGGGTCATAAAGGCCAGACCGGGGCGGAGACCGGTATCGAAACGGACCGGAGCAATGACCGAGCCGCGGCGTGAGACCACCTTGACCCGTTCCCCCTCCAGCACCCCATAGCGCTCACCGTCTTCGGGAGACAGATCCAATGATTCTCCCCGCCGCAGGGGGGAGGAATAGGACGAGGTCTGGGCACCGGTATTGTAGGAATCCAGACGCCTGCCAGTGGTGAGTCTGAGAGGAAACCGATCGTTCAACTCGTCCACGGGGGGTTCGAATTCCACCGGGCTGAAGGGCGCCTGCGGCCCCAACAGGGGTTCCTGCCACAATCGGCTGTGCAGGTAGAGCTCGCCTGGATGCGACTCGTCATAACAAGGCCAGCGAATGCCGTCCAGGGCTTCCAGCCGCTGGTAGCTCATTCCGCGATGCATGGGACTGAGGCTGCGGAGCTCGTCCCAGATGCGCTTCGGTTCCGGTTGGCCCCAGTCGCTTCCCAGGCGGCGAGCCAATTCGTAGAGGATGTCCAGGTCGTCCTTCACTCCGGGTGGCGAGGACAGCGCCCGGCGAACGCGCTGCACCTTGCGTTCGCTGCTGGTGACGGTACCTTCCGACTCGCACCAGCCGGCCGCAGCCGGCAGGACAACGTCGGCGATGGCCGCGGAGTCCGTCATGAGCAGGTCCTGCACGACCAGGCATTCCAGCCCCCCAAGGAGACGCAGAGCCCGTCCCTGGTCGGCCTCCGATACCGCCGGGTTCTCTCCCAGAACATAGAGCGCCGTCAGCTTGCCTTCCTCCATGGCGTCGAACATCCCACTGAGGTGCAGGCCCCGCTTGGGCGGGACCTTTACCCCCCAGGCCTGTTCGAACCGGGAGCGGAGCTCGTCGTTCTCCACGTGCTGAAATCCCGGAAGCCGGTCGGGAATGGCGCCCATGTCGCCGCCTCCCTGGACGTTGTTCTGTCCCCTCAGTGGATTCAGCCCGCTCCCGTATTTGCCCACGTGCCCCGTCAACAGAGCCAGGTTGATCAGGGCCAGCACGTTGTCGACGGCGTTATGGTGCTCGGTAATCCCCAGTGTCCAGCACAGTTCGGCTCTTTCTGCCCGGGCGTACTCGTGAGCCAGCTTCCGAATGCTCTCGGCGGGGACCCCGGTTTCCCGCTCACCCCGTTCCAGCGTGTAGGACTCCAGCGAGCGGCAGTATTCGTCGAAGCCGCTGGTGGCATGCTCGATGAAGGTCCGATTCTCCAGGCCGGCATCCAGGATTTCCCGGGCCATGGCGTTGGACAAGGCAATGTCGCTGCCCACCTCCAGACCCAGCCAACCGTCAGCCCACTGGGCCGAGCTGGTTCTGCGGGGATCGATGACGAAGAGTCGGGCTCCGCTTTTCACTCCCTTCAGTACGTGATGAAAGAAGATCGGGTGCGTGTCGCGGGCGTTGGACCCCCACAGGAGGATGAGATCGGTATCCTCGATTTCCTGGTAGGAACTGGTGCCGCCACCCATCCCGAATACCGTCGCCAGACCGACGACGCTGGGAGCGTGTCAAGTGCGGTTGCAACTGTCGATGTTGTTGCTGCCAATGACTGTACGAACGAACTTCTGGGCGGCGAAGTTGAGCTCGTTGGTCGTCTTGGAGCAACTGAACATCCCGAAAGCCTGCGGCCCCTGGTCCGTGGCAGCCCTCTGAAACCCTCGAGCGGCCCGTTCCAGCGCTTCGTCCCAACCTGCCGGGCGAAGACCGGCACCGTCCCTCACCAGAGGCTCGGTCAGCCGCTCGCCTCGTTTCCACTGCATGAAAGCCTTCCTTTCGCCCCTGAATTCCACGGGCTCATGAGTCTACCGTTACAACCGGAACCGATGCAAGCGCAAGTCCTCGGTGGACAGACCGGATTGACAACGGCCGCATGACGCCGGATAATGCCGCGAATCAGAAACAGGTCCTCCGATAACCTCCCCAAGAGCGCGCGGCTCCATGGATTTTGCCGGTTACGATCTCGACGACGGGATCTACGACGAGATGCTTCAGCCGAACGGCGAGCCCCGGGAGCATTCCCGATTGCTCTACGAGACTCTGTGCCAGCTCTCCAGTGACGAGATCGGCAGCATCCAGGAGCGGGTCACCCGCTCCTTTTCGAACGAGGGCATCTCCTTCACCGTCTACGGGGACGCCGAAGCCAACGAGCGGATCATCCCGGTCGACTGCCTGCCTCGGATCCTGCCGGCTGTCGAGTGGAGGCATCTCGAAATCGGCCTGACGCAACGCCTCACGGCCCTGAACCGTTTCCTGAACGATGTCTACGGGAAGGCCCGCATCATCGAGGACGGTGTGATTCCGGTGGACGTTGTGCGCGGCTGCCCCCAGTACCGCAGCGAAATGTGCGGCGTCACCGTGCCTCACGGAACCTGGGTCGCCATCTGCGGCACCGACCTGGTGCGCACCAACCAGGGTTTCGTGGTGCTGGAAGACAACCTGAGGGTGCCCTCAGGCGTTTCCTACATGATCGCAAACCGCAAGGTGGTCAAGACCAGCCTGCGCCGGCTGTACCGGAGTTCCCGGGTGCGGGGGGTCGAGCACTACGGGCGCCTGCTGCAGGAGACGCTGCGAGAGCTCTCGCCGAGCGGCCGTAACGACCCCTGCATTGCGCTGTTGACGCCGGGAGTCTACAACTCCGCCTTCTACGAACACATGTTCCTGGCCCGCGAGATCGGCGCGGAACTGGTGGAAGGCCGCGACCTGCTGGTAAAAGACGGTTTCGTATACATGCGCACCACCACGGGACTGCGGCGCGTAGACGTGGTCTACCGGCGGGTGGACGACGACTTTCTCGATCCCCTGGTCTTCCGCGAAGACTCACTGCTGGGCGTCCCTGGGTTGATCCACGCCTACAAGCTCGGCAATGTGGCCGTCGTCAACGCCCCCGGAACGGGCATCGCGGACGACAAGAGTGTCTATGCCTATGTCCCCGACATGATTCGCTACTACCTGGGAGAGGAACCGATCCTGGGCAACGTCCAGACCCACTTGTGCCGGCGGCCCGAAGAGCTCGAGTACACCCTGGACAACCTGGAGAACCTGGTGGTGAAGCGGGTCGGCGAGTCGGGAGGGTACGGGATGCTGGTCGGTCCCCACTCAACCCCCGAGGAGCGCGAGGCCTATGCCAGACAGATGCGGGCCGACCCGGCCGACTTCATCTCCCAGCCGGTGCTGCCGCTGTCCCGTGCAGCCTGCCTGATCGAGGGCCGTCCCGAGCCCAGGCACGTGGACCTGCGCCCCTTCGTGCTCCACGGGACCAGGACGCGCCTGGTGGGCGGGGCCTTCTGCCGGGTGGCTCTTCGGCGTGGCAGCCTGGTGGTGAACTCCAGCCAGGGCGGTGGCGGAAAGGACCTTTGGGTCCTGGAAGATTGAATAGGTTTGGCGCTTCACGGCTGCCAGGCCGGAAGGAGCGCTCGCACCGCCAGGCCGACAGGTGAAATCGAATCCTGCCGAAGCACTTCTTGCGGCAGCGGTCAAGGGTAGATGCAAAGTACTGTCAGTCGTCTCACCGTTACTTCTCGACGAATCAGGGGGTACCTATGGCTAAAACAGTGATGAACGGATTCTTGAACAAGGGCCGCGGCGGCAACCTGGCCGGAAAGACACTCCTCCTGGTCGGCTGCCTGCTGCTTGGAACCACGGCGGCACAGGCAGCGGTCGAAAGCGAAGTCGTATTTGTCTTCAACACCTTCTCTTTTCTCCTCTGGGGCGCCCTGGTGATGTGGATGTGCGCGGGATTCACCATGCTCGAATCGGGCTCGGTGCGCACCAAGAACGCCTCCATGATCTGCCTGAAGAACATTGGCCTCTATTCCATAGCGGGACTGGCCTACTACTTCATCGGCTACAACCTCATGTATGTCGACGTGGGGAGCGTGATCGGCTCATTCAAGCTCCTTTACGGGCCCTCCGAGACCGAGGTCGCTCTGCTGGCCGCAACCGAGGCCGCTGCACCGTCAGCCGAACTGCTCAAGAAGGGCTACTCCACCATGTCGGACTGGTTTTTCCAGATGGTTTTCGTGGCTACGGCTGCCTCCATCGTGTCGGGAACACTGGCCGAACGGGTCAAGATGTGGCCGTTTTTCGTCTTCACGCTCCTGCTGACCGGCGTCATCTATCCCATCGTGGGCGCCTGGACCTGGGGTGGGGGCTGGCTGAACGCAATGGGCTTCACGGACTTTGCCGGCTCGACCATCGTGCACAGCACCGGGGGATGGGCGGCGCTTGCGGGAGCCATGGTGGTCGGACCGAGGTACGGCAAGTTCCGCAAGGACGGCACCATCAAGCCCACTCCACCCTCCAACATCCTGGCGGTGACCCTGGGTGTCTTCATCCTGTGGTTCGGATGGTTCGGCTTCAACGGCGGCTCGCAACTGGCGCTGGGGAGCGCGGCCGATGTCATCGCCATGAGCCACGTGCTGGTCAACACCAACCTGGCGGCAGCCGCCGGAGTCATGATGGCTCTGGCTGTCTCGCGGCCCATACTGGGGCGCATGGACCTGTTTGCCGGACTGAACGGCGCCATCGCGGGACTGGTCTCGATCACCGCCGCGCCGGACATCGTGGAGCACTACTGGGCCGTGATCATCGGCGCCATCGGAGGCATGGTGTGCACCGCCGGACTGAAGCTCCTGGAGAAGGTCAAGCTGGACGACGTGGTGGGAGCCATCCCGGCCCACCTGTTCGCAGGAATCTGGGGAACTCTGGCTGCCTGCATCGCCGGAGGCGGCGGGCTCGGTGTGCAACTGATCGGCATCCTGGCCATCGGAGCCTTCGTCTTCGCAAGTTCCTGGGTGCTGTGGCGATTGCTGGATCTGATCTTGACGGCACGAGTGACGCGCCAGGTCGAGCAACTGGGCCAGGACGCCGGGGAGCTGGGTATCGAAGCCTACCCCGAGTTCGTGTTGATGCCGGAAGAGGAGGATCGTGACTGAGGCTCGCAGACAGGGCGTGCCGGGCTCCGTTTCGGAGCCCGGTTGAATCACTTGAGGAAACGGGAGAATCCCGGTCGCAACCGCGACCGGAGACAGTGCTCGGCCGGGGCAAACCTCCGTCGGGCCGGAGGCGAAGCGGAGACCGGACCTCTTTGCTACTGGAAGGGAATCATGCTATCGCGTAGCGCGCAGGGCCTCTACTGGATGGGCCGCTACCTCGAGCGTGCGCAGCACCTCTGCCGCCTGCTGCAGTTGCAGGTGGAAGCGCTGGTGGACAGGCCGGTTCGGGAGATCCATCTCGGCTGGAGCAGAATCTACGCGACCTTGAACCGGCAGCCTCCTTTCGGCGGCATCCAGTTCGACAGGAGAGACAACTATACCCTGGCAGATTCCTACACGCTGGCCGGAGATCTCACTTTCGAGCGCTCCAATCCCGACTCGGTCTGGAGCTGCTTTGCCCAGGGTCGCGAGAACGCGCGGCAGATGCGCCACCGCATCAGCGCCGAGATGTGGATCTGCCTGAATCTGGCCTATCTGAAGATCCAGAGGTTGAACATCGAGGACATCTGGAAAACCTCCCCGGAGAATTTCTACGCCGAGACCGTGGAAGATATCCATACGTTCGCGGGGGTAGCTGCAACCACCATGTACCGGGACGAGGGTTGGCACTTCATGCAGTTGGGCCATCACATCGAGCGCGCCCAGCACTCGGTGGCGCTCTTCCTGTCACAGATCGCCACCGCCAGACTCTATCCGGAATCTCCGGAAGCGGACTGCGCGACCCTGCTACGCCTTTACCACGCCTTCGATGCTTATGATCGCAAGCACAGTGTCGAAATCCAGCCCCATCAGGTGCTGGACCTGCTGGCCACCGACCCCCTGCTGCCCAACTCGCTCTGCCGCTCGCTCGACTCCGCCGCCGCGGAATTGGCCGCCATCGCCGACGGACCGAGCGCGGCCAGCAGCGCCGCCGCCAGTCGGCTGGCAGGCCGAGCGCAGGCCCTGGTCCGGCACGAATGGCCGGATCGAAAAGACCGGGAGGCCATGCTCCGGCAGATCGATGAGCACTGCCGTAACTTCCACGATCGGATAATGACCGCATACATCGACTATAGCGTCGAGGACGCTCCCGTCCACTGATTCCATGGCTGAAGCCATCCACTACGACATCGAGCACCTCTCCCGCTACCACTACACTCGCAGTCCGAAGCAGTGCGTGATGATGCTCTGTCTGAAACCGCAAAACGACCG
>JAPVWS010000115.1 GCA_027493295.1 Candidatus Versatilivorator vitaminiformans
GTCCCGATCCGGGGCCTTGACTCATCCGATCACGGCTCGATACCATGCTGTTAGTTCCACAGCCTGGAAGCGGTGGGGGAGGAGGTTGTGAGGGGACCTCACCGTCAGGGATCGGGACCCCGCATGCGGTCGCGTTCCCGGCAAGAGGAGGGAGCGAATCCAGGCGCGCTTCCGGTTGCGAGGCGGGGACAGCGGGGCCGGTGCCGCAACGCGTAGTAAGGGGGAGCCAGCCTACCCAATGTATGACATTGGGGCTGGCGAGGGGCTCCGGCCCCTTCGAACCCCCGACCGCGGGGAAGTTTCCCCCTGGTCCCCCATCACTCGCGTCGCGGCGTTTCGGGGAAGCTTTCGACCACAACGGCGAGGGCTCCGCCCTTTGAGAGAAAGGCGTTGTGGTGGTCGAAAAAGCGGGCCATTCAGGTGGGCCACCCCTCTTGTGTGAATGGCCCACCCTTGCGGCGCCACGTCCTTGACCCCGCGAGGCGGAAATCGTCGATCCTTTCGCGGCCGTTCGAGGCTGGGTTTTCCTGCTCCCATTGGACGATCTTCTCCATGACGACATCGAAGCCGCCGTGGCGTTCTACGGTGTCCTGTCCCCCATTGTGCCCACAAGTGAAAAAGGGAAAGTGAGATGTGTTCAGCTATCCGATGGATCTGTGTCTTTGCGCTCATTCCAGCGCTGGTAGTTCCGACCTACACCCAAGGCCGAACCTTTACCAAGGTCAAGTACATGGTGCCGGTCGGCGACAAGTCGAAGCCTGTCAAAGCCCGGCTGAGGTTCAGTGAACAGTCGGTCCAGGTTCACAACGCCAAGACTGGATCTGTACTGAAGGAGATCAAGTACTCCGACATCAGCGGGGCTACCTACTCGATGGGCAAACACCCCCGATGGAAAGAGAAGCACGCCTTGCAAATTGACCTCGGACTACTTGACGACCTTCTCGGGCTTCTCGCGAAGAGCAAGAAGCACTGGTTCACCATCCAGACCAGCAAGAAGCAGGATTACATGGTCCTACGCTTGGACAAGAAGAACTCTCGACAAGTGATCCACGCACTGGAGTCGAGCGCAGACCTGGAAGTTGAAAGGATCTGGGAGTAAGAGTCGGCTCACCACCCACCAAGGCAAGCCCCCCCTTCTGAGAGGGTGACACTCATACGACGCCACGTCCTTGACCCGGGGAGGCGGAAATGATCGACCCATCCCGCTCCGGCCGAGGCGACTGTTGCCTCTTCCGCTTGGTCGATCTTGTCCAGGACGGCGTCGAGGTCGACAGGGCGTTCGACGGTGTCCTGCCCCCTGAGTCCTTGAGCTTTGTCGGGCAGGCTGCAATTTCCAGGTCCCTGGCATGCCAGAGCACACCCGAACCCGTTGCTGGACCGATATCCCTCTCAGGGACCGCAGGTCCCGCCGACTGTGGGGAATCCGGAATGGTCGGCTCGCTCAGTGCTCGCCATTCGGTTTGGGCCAACCGTCCCGACAGGGCCACGAAGAGCCAGAGAAATCGGTTTTTTTACGGGGGGCATAATGGGGGGCAGGACATCGTCTGTAAATCCATAAGTCCTTTAAATAAAGCATCGTACATCACTCATCGATAGAGTCCGCAGGGATCACTGTGGTGAGAGCCACCTTGTAAAATGGGGGAAAGGGTGTCCAAGCCCCGGTCACACCTTACCCTTCCCGTTGCCGCACCTGAGGCCAAAAGAGCGTCGCTCCCTCCACTTTCTTCCCGCTCATGCGTCGCCCGGTGCGCCGGACGACACGGGGACGCGCCTCGCTTCGCTTTACTGTATTGGACGGAGACAAACGTGTCTGAAATTCCGGGGATGCTGCCGACGCGGCTACGGTTGCGCAGGGTTCACGGGATCGGCCAGCAGCGTCTGAATGGCGTCAAAGGGTCGCCGGTCTTTCCAGTGGTCCAGCCGCAAGCCGGCTTGGCCGCGGACACATTTGCCGGCATAAGGGGCCAAGATCTGTTCGACGGAAGGGTCCTGGGCGGCGCCGGATCGGTCAGCTTCCGGGAGGAAGGGGTTGACCACCACCAGGTCGGCTGTCTCCATGAGTCGTTCGGAGTCGCCTTTCCACCAATCCCGGGGAAGGAGCGGATTCACCACGAACAGCAGCAAATCGGGCGCCAGGTGCCCCAGGACCGTGTTTCCCTCGGTCAACAGTACGGTGCTTTCCCGGAAGCGATCCCTGTGCAGCAGGTCCACCAGTGCCGGATATCCGTCCGGCCGTGCCACACCCCAGATTGTCTGCCTGGCGCCGGCCTGCACCAGTTTCCCCGTGTCCGTATCCGGTTGCGCCAGAATATTGGGATCTTCGCACAGCAGAAAACTTCCCTCCAGGCGATGGCAGGGGCAGCCGCTGTTTCCGACCGGGCAGAACTGTTCGTCCCGATAGATGGTGGTGAACTTGGCGGTTGAAAAAGCGCCCGGGAACGCCTGGAGAATGGCCAGCAGAAGCGATGTCTTTCCAGAGCCGTTGCAGGGTGCTGCGACTGAGACCTGAAGCATGATTCAGGATTTTAGCGCCAACCGCGCCGGCTTCCGAAGCAAAATTGTGTGGTGGGGGCGCTGGGAGGGTTCCAGTTCCGGTCCGCCGCCATGGGGGGGGATTTCAGGATTCGGCTGGGTTGATGCCTGCCAGCCGGTTCCAGGCGAGCACGGCTGCACCGACGGAGCCGGCGTGGTCGCCCAGTCGAGAGGGCACGATTCTGACCGGTTCCAGGTGTGACGCCCGGAGAATGTGCCGGCCGGCCGTCGCACGAATCGGCTCCAGGAACTCATCCTTCAACCGATCTGCGATGCCTCCGCCAATCACCACGCAATCCGGGTCCAGCAGGTTGACCAGGCTTGCCACCAGGAGCCCCAGGCAGTGCTGGGCTCGTTGCAGGATTTCCCGCATGAGAGGATCTCCCTCCCTTAGCGCTTCTTGAATCACCCGGCTGGTCATTCGCTCCCGGCCCAATCTGGCCATGATGTCCGGAACCCGGCTGGGGCGCCCCGAATCGACGGCTTGACGCATGTTCCGCTCCATGGCCGTGCGGCTGGCCAATCCTTCGGCGCAACCCTTGCACCCGCACCCGCAGAGAGGCCCATCGGCCAGGATTTTGATGTGACCCACCTCTCCGGCCCCGCCGCAGCTTCCGTGGTAGAGCCGGTGGTTCAGAATGATGCCGCCGCCAATACCGGTTCCGACGAAAATTGCCACCAGGTTTTCGGCGCCTTGTCCGGAGCCGAGGGCATGCTCGCCGACCGCGCCCCCGTTGACGTCGTTGTCGAGCGTCACCGGCAGCCTCAGGAGTCGGCTCAATGATTCCGCCAGGGGATGGTTCTGCCAATTGAGGTTTGGGGCATAGAGCACCACTCCCTTCTCGGGATCCACGGTTCCCGGAGCTCCAATCCCGATTCCCTGAACCCGTTTCGATTTCTTTCCCAGGTCTTTCAGGAGCTTGCGGACGGTTGCAGCGATTCTCCGGTTGACGCCGTCGGGACCCAGTTCGGGACAAGTGGACCTCTTCCTGGAGGCGAGCACGCGGCCCCGGCCGTCCAGTGCCACCGCCGTCATGCTGGTCCCCCCAAGGTCAACCCCGACCATGAGGCCATGATTTTTCCCCATAGGAGCTCTTCTCCCGGGCGTCAATCAGCCGCTGGAGCCGGCGAGAGGGCCAGCCCCGGCACGGCGCAAGGGTTCCGAAACAGAGTCGCAGCTTACCCCGATTTTTTCCAGTAAATTAACATGGATGAACAGGATATACAGGATTGCCTTGGGGAGTCCCGCGTCCTGCAATTCCGGGCATCATTGGAATGAATCATTAACATCGATGCACAGGATGCACAGGATTTTTTCAGGAAATGGCCAGCCGGTAGTCCGGGGCATCCGCAACCCCGCGTCGGATCATCTCGCCGGTCAACCCACTGTGCAGCAACCTTTCGTCCTGTTAATCCTGTGCATCGATGTTCAAAAAAATAGTAATTTTCAGCGCCACGGCTAAGGAGGGTCGGGAAACATCGGTGTGGCGCCCGCTTCGAACCCAGGCTGAGCCCCGCATCGGTCATTGGCGGTCAGGCGGGCGGTTGCGGGCCTTGTTGAAGCCTGGTCGTGGCTGTGGTAAATTTTCGCCGTGTTCGACCGTGATCGTCAGCCGAAACCCAGGGGCCGCAGAAAGCTGGTCGGGTTTCTGAGGGTGCTCTTCCTGGCCGGCGTGCTCATCAGCGCTGCCTTGCTGAGTTGCCTGACAGCCATGCGTCTGGCCATTCGAGGCAGTGAAGTCACGGTTCCGGGCGTGGTGGGGCGCTCCCTGGATGAGGCGGGTCGACGGATTTCGAGTGCGCAACTGGTCCTCAAAGTGAGAGGACACCGCTTCGACGACCATGTGCCCCCGGACGGAATCATTACTCAGAGCCCGGGGGAGGGGAGCCGCCTCAAGAGCCAGGGCACCGTCAAGGTGCTGGTCAGCCTGGGGCCGCGGCGCATCCAGGTTCCCGACTTGCGCGGCAAGACGCTGAGGGCCGGACGCTATCAGCTTCTCCAGAGGGGACTCACGCCCGGCTTCACCTCGACCATCAGCTCCGACAGCACCGAAAAGGACCTGGTGCTGTCCCAGTTTCCCCTGCCCGGGGCGCAGGAGACCCGATCGCCCACGGTCAACATGTTGATCTCGGCCGGCCGGACCAGAGTGGCCTACCTGATGCCCGATCTGGTGGGCAAGCAGTTGGGTGAGGTCTCTCGAACCTTGGCGCTGTGGGACATCGAGTTGGGAGAAGTCCACTACCAGAGCCTTCCCGGCCTGGCCCCGGGGACCGTGTTGGAACACAGCCCGGCAGCCGGCGACATCGTTCTGGAAACAGCCGCGGTCGACTTCGAGGTGGCCCGTTAGGCCGATGATTCAAATTGCCCCTTCCATTCTGGCTGCGGATTTTGCTGCTCTGGGAGAGCAGGTTCAAACCGTGGAAGAGGCGGGCGCCCATCTCCTTCATCTGGACGTCATGGACGGCCACTTTGTGCCCAACATTACCTTGGGTCCACCCGTAGTGGCGTCCATCCGAAAAATTACCCGGCTGCCCCTGGACGTCCATCTGATGATCGAGAACCCGGATGCCTATGTGGAGGCCTTTGCCGATGCGGGAGCCGACTGGATTTCGGTTCATAGCGAGGCCTGCGCTCACCTGGACCGGACCCTCAATCGGATCCGCTCCCTCGGATTGTCGACCGGAGTGGCTCTGAATCCGGCCACCTCCCTGTCGGTCCTGGACAACGTCCTGTCCCTGGTCGATTTCGTGCTGATCATGTCGGTCAATCCCGGCTTCGGGGCCCAGAAGTTCATCCCATACTCCTTGCGGAAGATCGAGGAGCTTCGAAAGATGATTGATCGGAAGGGACTATCCGTTAAAATAGAAGTGGACGGGGGGGTAAGCCTCGACAACCTGTGCGCGCTGGTCAGGAGCGGTTCGGAGGTGTTGGTTGCCGGTTCCCAGATATTCGGCTCGCCGGACCCTGGCGCCGTGGTCCGACAAATGATCGATCGTTCGGCCGGTTGCGTCGAAAGCGGCCAGGGTGGAGTGAGATAATCGGGAGACGTTCCTGGAGGAGTTCATGACAAGTCGGAGACCGTTTGCTTGGTTGGCTGTGCTCAGCCTGACCTTTTCGGGTTGCTTCTTCGGAGGCAAAAAGGGAGAGGTCATCACCCCCGACGGGGGGGCTGAGCCCGACAAGATTCTTTACGAAAAAGGCCTGCAGGATGTGGCCAAGGGTCGTTACGACGTGGGCCGCCTGGTTTTCCAAAACCTGTTGAACACCTACCCCGACAGTGAGTACCAGGAACGGGCCAAGTTGGCCATTGCGGATTCCTATTTCAAGCAGGGAGGAACCTCGGGGCTGCTCCAGGCCAAGGCCGAATATGAGGACTTCAAGACCTTTTTCCCCACCAGCGAGGAACTTGACGACGCCCAGATGCGCATTGCGCTGACGCACTATCGCCAGATGGAGAAACCCAATCGGGACGCCACCCAGGCCAGGGCCGCCCAAAGGGAATTCCAGGCCTTTATCGCGGAACACCCCGAGAGCCCGCTCGTGGATGAAGCGCGCCAGTACCTGCGGGAGGTTGAAGAGGTCCTGGCGGTGGGTGACCTTGGGGTGGCCAAGCACGAGTTCCTTCGAAAAAATTACAGGGGGGCCTTCAATCGCGCGGCAACGGCCATCAAGTACGCCGATTTCAGCCGGCAGGATGAGGTTCTTTACGTCCTGGGCCGGGTGCGTGAACGGCAGCAGAACATCGTGGCGGCCGGGTATTACTACGGCTTGGTGGTCCGGTACCACCCGCTCAGCGAGTTTGAAGGCGAGTCCAGAAAAAAGCTGGAGAAGCTGGGCCTTCCCATTCCCGACGTCGACCCGGTGGCCCTGGCACGCGCCCAGGAAGACCTGCAAGATGAAACCAAGCGGTCCCTGGTGGGGCGGTTCGCCATGCTGTTTTCCAAGAGACCCGACGTCTCGCGAGCGCGCAAGGCCGAACGCCCGCCTCTGCTGTTGGGACCGGAGCAAATCAATCTGGAGCCGGGTGGCCCCGCGGATCACATTCCCGCTCCCACTCCCGCACCCGGTGCCTCAACCGCTGTTCCCAGCGGCTCTCTCGGTATCGAGATCGTCACCCGTCCCGATCGAGAGAAGGGCGACGAGTCGGCCTCCCCGGATTCCGGTTCCGAAGAGTAGGCAAGCGACTGACTCCGGGATAGCTGGAGGCGCCCCGCCGAACAGCCTCCTGCCACACCCCATCTGCCGGACAATCCATCCCCTCCCGTTACCGGTGTTTTCCCTTCACTTTTGGAGGGACGGCGCTACAATAGCCTGCCTGCGGCCCAGTAAGAACTGAGGGTTCGCCATACTCCTGCCGGTCCGAGTCATCAGCATGGAAATCTCAAAAACGTACGATCCCCAATCGGTTGAGCCGGGCTGGATGAAGTTCTGGGAACGGGAGCGCCTTTTCGTAGCCGACGCCGAATCCAGCCGTCCCCCCTTCGTGATCGTCATTCCTCCACCCAATGTGACGGGTTCTCTTCACATGGGGCACATGCTGGTTTACACGCTGCATGACATCGTTGTCCGCTGGCGAAGGATGCAAGGGTACAACACGCTCTGGCTGCCGGGAACCGACCACGCCGGCATAGCCACCCAGAACGTGGTGGAACGTCAACTGGAAGCCGAGGGGACCTCCCGCCAGGCATTGGGGAGGGAAGCCTTCGAACGGCGAGTGTGGGAGTGGAAGGAGCAGAGCGGCAACACCATTCTGAAGCAATTGCGCCGGTTGGGAGGCTCCTGTGACTGGACACGAGAGCGATTCACGCTGGATGAAGGGCTGTCCAGGGCGGTGAGAGAAGTCTTTGTGCGGCTCCATGAGGAAGGACTCATATACCGGGGCAAGAGACTGATCAACTGGTGCATTCGTTGCCGTACGGCGCTTTCCGACCTGGAGGTCAATGCGGAGCCGGCGCAGGGGAGATTGTACACCCTGCGTTATCCCCTGGCGGAGGGAGAGCGTTTGCTCTCGGTGGCCACCACACGGCCGGAGACCATGCTGGGGGATACCGCGGTGGCCTTCAACCCCGAGGACGAGCGCTATCGGGGGCTGGCCGGCAAGGTGGTGCGGCTGCCGCTTGTCGACCGTGAGATTCCGATCGTGGCCGATTCCTTTGTGGATCCCGAATTCGGAACCGGACTGGTGAAAGTCACGCCGGCCCACGATCCCAACGACTTCGAAATAGGACTGCGCCACAGCCTGCAACAGATTTCGGTGCTGGACGAGGATGGACGGATGACCGATGCGGCGGGCGATTTCCAGGGCTTGGACCGCTTGGACTGCCGGGCCGCCGTGGTCAGGGAGCTGGACCGGCAAGGCCTCTTGGAAAAGGTGGAAGACCATACCCACAGCGTGGGGCAGTGCGATCGCTGCAAGCAGGTGATAGAGCCTCTTCTGTCCACCCAGTGGTTCGTCAAGACCAAACCCTTGGCGGAACCGGCCATCCGGGCCGTCGAGGAAGGCCGAATCCGATTTGTTCCGGCCAACTGGTCCAAGACCTATTTCGAGTGGATGCGAAACATCAAGGACTGGTGCATCTCCAGGCAATTGTGGTGGGGGCATCGCATCCCCGCCTGGCACTGCCGGAGCTGCGGAGAGGTCAATGTGGCCCGGCAGGAACCGCGGCAGTGTGTCCGTTGCTCCAGCAGGGAGCTGACGCCGGAGACCGACGTCCTGGATACCTGGTTCAGCTCGGGCCTCTGGCCGTTTTCAACCCTGGGTTGGCCTGAGCGGACCCGGGACCTGCAACAGTTCTACCCGACCTCCGTGCTGATCACCGGATTCGACATCATCTTCTTCTGGGTGGCCCGCATGATCATGGCCGGGCTCAAGTTTGCCGGAGACGTCCCCTTCCGGACCGTCTACATCAACAGCCTGGTGCGGGATGCCGAAGGGAAGAAGATGAGCAAGTCGAAGGGCAACGTGGTGGATCCGCTGGACCTGATGGAACAGTACGGTACCGACGCGGTTCGCTTCACCCTGGCCATCATGGCCGCGCCGGGCACCGATATCAGCCTCTCCGAAGAAAAGATCCTCAGCCATCGGGCCTTTGCCAACAAGGTCTGGAATGCTTTTCGACTGGTCACCCTGCACCTGGACAGCATTCGAGCCCAGCTGCCTCCGGGCTTCGATGCCAGAGACGAGATGGAAGAGCTTGCCCGGAGGTGGAAGGAGCTGTCCCAGGTGGACCGATGGATCCTTTCCAGGCTGTCCGGCATCACACGCCAGGTCAACGAGGGGCTGGAGGCTTATCGCTTTCATGAGTCCAGCCACGCCATCTACCACTTTTTTTGGGGAGAGCTCTGCGACTGGTATATCGAGTTTGTAAAGCCCAAGATCGTCGCCCGGGAAAAGCATCCCGAGGATCAACTGTCCTACCGGGTGCTGCTGGTGGTCTTCGATCAGTCTCTTCGGCTGATGCATCCCTTTATGCCCTTCATCACCGAGGAGATCTGGCAACGGTTGCCGCACAAGGGGCTCTCCATAGCCGTCCAGTCCTATCCCGAGGGCGTTCCGGCCTGGATCGACTCCGAGGCTGAAGCCCGAGTCGGCATGCTGCAGGACGTCATCACCAAGATTCGAAACCTCAGAGCCGAGATCAACCTGGACCCCGGGCGAAGAATCCCGGTTCGGCTGGCCAGTTCGGAGTCGAACGTCCGCTCGTTCCTGCTGGAGAGCCGGCCCCATATCATCAATCTGGCCCGTTGCGATCGGGTCGAGGTGGTGGCCGCGGTTGGCAGGGAAGACCATTCGGCTCGCTCGGTGGCGTCAGGA
Organism: Candidatus Versatilivorator vitaminiformans; assembly: GCA_027493295.1. Taxonomy (GTDB): domain Bacteria; phylum Acidobacteriota; class Terriglobia; order Versatilivoradales; family Versatilivoraceae; genus Versatilivorator; species Versatilivorator vitaminiformans. Next base: position 9,348 of record JAPVWS010000115.1, read on the forward strand.
GTGGATGTTGAGATTCCGCTGGCGGGACTGATCGATCTACAAGTGGAGAAGGGGCGGATCGAAAGGGAGATTCT
>JAPVWS010000116.1 GCA_027493295.1 Candidatus Versatilivorator vitaminiformans
GTCTACAAGGACCAGGGCCATCCCGCCGAGATCGCCGAGCGTTACGGGTTTGCAGGCCTTGCGGCCAGCCACTGCGTCGGTCACACCCGCATGGCCACCGAATCGGCGGTCTCGCCCGCCCACGCCCATCCCTTCACGGCCGGCGAAGACTTCTGCCTGGTGCACAACGGTTCCCTCTCCAACCCCTGGAGCTTGCGGCGGCGCCTGGAGAAGCGGGGCATCGATTTCGAGACCGACAACGACACCGAAGCCGCCTGCCGCTTCCTGGAGTGGAGAATGAGGGAGGGAGAATCCCTGGAAGACGCCTTGAAGGCAGCCTTCATCGAGCTGGACGGGTTCTACACGCTGCTGATGGCCACGGCCGAGAAGCTGGTGCTGGTCCGGGACGCCTTTGCCTGCAAGCCGGCCGTGGTTGCGGAAACCGAGGACTACGTGGCCGTGAGCTCCGAGTTTCGCTCCCTGGCCCACCTGCCCGGCATCCGGTCGGCGAAGCTGTTCGAGCCGGTGCCGGAGGAGATCTACTCGTGGAGTCTATAGCCTTGGCGTCTGTCGACCTGCAGGAGCTGTCGGTCCGCCAGCTCAACCATTACCTCCATCATGAAATCGGGAGCAAGTCCCTCTCCAGGATCGAGATCCTCAACCCCAACGGGCTTCATAACATCGCCGTGGGCATGGATGCGCCGGCGCAGGTGGACGTCCGGGGCCACGCCGGCTATTTCCTGGGAGGCATGAACCGTCAGGCCCGGATCGTGGTGCATGGGAACGTGGGTTGGAGCGTCGCGGAGAACATGATGTCGGGAGAGGTGCGGGTCAAGGGATTCGCCTCCCAGTGCGCCGGGGCCTCGGCCCATGGCGGCCTGCTTTTCATCGAGGGAAGCGCCTCCTCACGCTGCGGCATTTCCCTGAAGGGCGGCGACATCGTGGTGGGAGGCCACGTGGGCCACATGTCCGCCTTCATGGCCCAGGCCGGCCACCTGGTGGTATGCGGCGACGCCGGCGCCGGGCTGGGCGATTCGCTCTATGAAGCCGTGATCTACATTCGGGGGAAGATTCACTCGCTAGGGGCCGACGCCCGGGAAGAGCCCATGGCCGAGAGCGACTACGCCACGGTCGGGCAACTGCTGAGCCGAGCGGAGTTGGAGTGGTCCCCCCGGGAATTCAAGCGGGTGGCCTCCGCCAGGACGCTCTACCACTGGAACGTGGACGCCGATCAGGAGTACTAGCGAGGAACAGACCGCCGGAAGAAGAAATTACCAAAAGCCCGGCGGGTAGCGTTGAGCCATGACCAAGAAGATCGATCTGGAAGAAAGTTTCCTCTACGACCGGCACGTGCTGGAGTACATCCATCGAGCCTCGGAGCACGGCCTCTACGACATTCGGGGTCTGGGCGCCAAGAGAAGGGTGCCCAACTTCGACGATCTGGTCTTCCTGACTGCCTCGGCTTCCCGCTATCCCCTGGAGGGCTACCGGGAGAAATGCCTCACCCGGACCGTCCTGGGCACCCGGCGCGCCAAGAAACCCATCACCCTGGACATCCCCATCACCATCGCCGGCATGAGCTTCGGCTCGCTCTCCGCCAACGTCAAGGAAGCCATCGGCCGGGCGGCCTCCGATGTGGGAACCTCCACCACCACCGGCGACGGGGGCATGACCCGGGAGGAGCGGGCATCCTCCAAGACGCTGGTCTACCAGTGCCTTCCCTCCCGCTACGGGTTCAATCCCCAGGATCTGAGGCAGGCCGACGCCATCGAGATGGTGATCGGCCAGGGGGCCAAGCCCGGGGGCGGCGGCATGTTGCTGGGGCTCAAGGTGAGCCCGCGGGTGGCCCAAATGCGGACCCTGCCCGAGGGCATCGACCAGCGTTCGGCCTGCCGCCATCCCGATTGGACCGGCCCCGACGACCTGACCATCAAGATCAACGAGCTGCGGGAAATCACCGACTGGCAAATCCCCATCTACGTCAAGCTGGGAGCCACCCGGGTGCGGGACGACGTCAAGCTGGCTGTCAAGGCCGGCGCCGACGTGGTGGTTGTGGACGGCATGCAGGGGGGCACGGCGGCCACCCAGCAGGTGTTCATCGAACACGCGGGGATTCCCACCCTGCCGGCCGTGCGGCAGGCGGTGGAGGCGCTGGACGAGATGGATGTCCTGGGCGAGGTGCAACTGGTGGTTTCCGGGGGGATTCGCACCGGGGCCGACGTGGCCAAGGCCCTGGCCCTGGGGGCGGACGCCGTGTCCCTGGGCCAGGCCGTGCTGATGGCGCTGGGCTGCAACAGCCCTTCGTACTTCGATGGACAGCAGTCGGTGGACGTCAGCGACGAGTACGCCAAGCTGGGCACGGGTCCCGGCTACTGCCACCACTGTCAGACGGGGCTCTGCCCGGTGGGAGTGACCACCCAGATCCCCGAGCTGGAAACGCGACTGCAGCCCGAATGGGGCGCCCGCCGCCTCAAGAATTATCTTCAGACCCTGACCATGGAGTTGACGACACTGGCCAGGGCCTGCGGCAAATCCAACGTCCACCACCTGGAGCGGGAAGACCTGGTGGCGCTCACTGTGGAAGCCGCCGCCATGGCCAAGCTCCCCCTGGCCGGAACCGACTGGATTCCGGGGGACGCTCCAATAAGGGAGTCGTAGACGCAGTCAGACGATTCCTGAAGGAGGCACGAATACAGCGATGATGGAATACAAGGGATACCGGGCTGCAGTGACCTTCGATGACGAGGCTGATACCTTCCATGGAGATGTGGTGAACACCAGAGAGGTCATTGCATTCGAGGGCACCTCGGTCGCCCAGCTCAAGAAGGAGTTCAAGTTCTCCATCGATGACTACCTTAAGGCATGCGAAGAACGCGGAAGAACGCCGATTAGACCGTTCTCCGGGAAAATCTCTCTCCGAATCCTACCGGAGGTGCACAGGGCCGCTGCCATAGCCGCCAGAATGGAGGGCAAGAGCCTCAATGCCTGGATTGCCGAGGCGGTAGAAGAAGCGGTTGAGAAATCAGGGGACGTTGTTGATTAAGTGTGTTGCGAAGCCGTCTTGGCGTGCTGACGGAGCACACGGTTGATTTCAGTTTGGTACCCCCGCCCACCAGGGGCGTTGGTCTTGAACCACGCCACCACGTCGGCATCCAGCCTTAGCGTAATCTGCTGTTTCACCGGCCGATACAGGGCTCCTCGGATGGCACCGGACCAATCCGGAATCTCAGGAATGTCACTCGAGTCGATTCTCTCGTCGGGAAGGGCCGCAAGAGCTTCGATCTCCGCCTTTTGCTGCCTGGTGAGTTCTCTAGAAGTCTCCTTCTTCATAGGCCCTCCTTTCATGCGCCGTGGCTTTCCGGGCGCTGATGATACGCCCCACCACGGTGTCTGTTCCGGGTTGCGGTCGTGGCCACGTGTGAGCCACGATGACCACCACATTACCGATCGCGCCGATAGTCAGCCATCTGTCTTCGTCCGGATCCGGCAGTTGCGCCATCAACGGATCTTCGAACACAAGCGTCGCAGTCTCAAAGCTGAGGCCATGCTTGCGCCGGTTGATGCGATTCTTGTTCTCGTTCCATGTCCAGCGCAATGAGCCCATCGTTGTAACTACAATAATATAGCTACAAAGACAAGCGCGTCAACCGAATCACGATCAATGCCGTCGCCGATGCGAGCAGCGGATGCCTTCAATTTCAATCACTGGTCGAAAGTTCGAGGAGATTGTGAATCTGAGATTGGAGAATCGCTGCCGGAGACTCGCCCCTGTCCTATCTGCGCCAGCAGTCGGAAGTTTCGCACTTGGGTGATTCCCATCATGGGACAATGGAGGCTCTGGCCCTTCTGAGCCTCTCAACCTCGTCGACTGGAGGCTTCTGCCAGGTGCCGAAACGACTCAATACGGGCAATCCCGCCCGCTTGGCCTCCACCATGAACTCCGTGACCTTGAGGCCCACCAGCACGGGATCGATGATGGGGGCTCCCAGTGAATCGTCCACGCCGGTGACCGTCAGCGGGCAGCTCTGCAGGGTGCAGCCCATCAGGATGGCTTCGGCGCCGTCCTCCTCCACGCATTTCTGAGCCACCTCCAGTGTCCGGGCCACCACCTCCCGGGGATCGGTGCGTTCCGGATAGGACTCCCTGGCCGACAGGTGGATATGCCTCACCGAAGCCAGCTTGGAGCCGGCGCCGTAGAGTTGAGCCATCTCGCGGTAGCAGTGCACAGTCTTGTACTCGGTGGCGATGACCGAGTACCTCTGAGAGATGGCGTTGGCATAGTGGCACCCGGCCTCGAAGGCCGCCGTCACCGGGATGTCCACCAGCTCGCGAGCTTCCCACAGGCCCGGATCGTAGCAGCAACAGATGAACAGGGCGTCGAAGCCCTCCTCCTGAGCCCGGCAGGCCCGCTCGGCCACGGCGTCGGCGCAGCGGTGGCGATAGTAGATGTAGGTCACGTAGTTCAAGGGATAGACATCGGAAATGTCCTCGAACACGATTTCGGTGTCCGGTCCTGCCACCTTTCGGCACCGCTCCAGCTCCTGCATGCCGCCTGCGAAAGGATTCAAGACGAGAATCTTCATGGTCTTCCCCCGGCCGCTGGGGCCAGTGTTGTTGGATGGGCGCGGTTGTCCCTTTTTCTACAAGTTCATTCCTTCCTCAAGGACAAGACGCCTTGGAGAGACGAATCCGGCGCCGACACGACATCCTCTTTCCTGACGCCTCGATGGGCCATCCGTGTCCGATCTTCCTAGCCTGACACGAAAGTGATTGCAACGTGTCGCGTTGCACTCTAGAATTCACCCATGAAATGCACCCACAAGGGGTTGCAACGATTGGCCGAACGGGACGACGCCCGACTGGTTCCTCAAACTTTGGTCCATCGAATCCGTCGAATCTTGACAGTTCTCGAACAGGCAAACTCACCGCAGGACATGGACTGGCCAGGCTTTCGTCTGCACCCGCTCAAGGGCGATCGGCGGAGGCAATGGAGCGTTCGAGTCTCAGGTAATTGGCGTATCGTCTTTCGCTTTCAGGATAGAGAAGCAGTAGATGTCGACTTGGTTGACTACCATTAGACTAGGAGATGGCCATGCCCATGCTTAACCCCGCGCATCCCGGAGAAATCATCCGTGACAGCCTGGAGGCATCCGATTGGACCGTAACTGAATGCGCCGAATCGCTCGGAGTTGCCCGCAATACACTCTCCAGGCTGCTCAACGGGCATGCCGGGGTATCTCCGTCAATGGCACTGGCACTGGAACGCATTGGCTGGAGTAACGCCGAGTTTTGGATGCGGCTACAGGCTGGCTACGATCTTGCACAAGAACGACGCAAACAGTCGGCAGCATGACGAGAATACCCTACCACTAGCGCCCGCCCGTCATGCACGTCGCGCCCGTTCCTCGGCCGTGGCCTGCGAGTCCAGTGACAGATCGTCATTGAGAACGACCCCGTAGACGCTCAGAGCCGACTCCCTCGACAGCAGCTCCTGAACCACGTCCTGACGGACCTGTTCGGCAGGGCGTTCGCAAGGATCTCCCCAGCCTCCGCCCCCCGGAGTGGTGCTGATCAGCCGGGATCCCTTGGTCAGGACCCGAGTCACCTTCGAGGGAAGCTGCTGCACCGATCCGTCTGGCAGCACCACCTTGCAGTTTCCGGTCGAAGCGCTCCTGCCGCCGAAGATTCCCCAGGGAGCCAGCTCGAATCGATCCGAGCTGAGTGTGACGGTTACCCGGTCCGCTTCGATCTCGAACTCGCGCCGCATGCCGTAACCTCCCCTGAACTGGCCGGCCCCGGCGCTTTCGGAAACCAGGCCGTAACCGTGGATGAAGAAGGGGTAGGTCGATTCGATCACCTCGACCGGGGCGTTGCGGGTGTTGGTCATGTGCATCTGCACCGCCGAAGTGCCGTCGCGGTCCACCAGGGCTCCCTGGCCGCCGCCGTAGGTCTCGATGTAGTTGAAGAGGGCTCCGCTGCGGGGGTCGCGGCCTCCGATGTTCAGCAGGTTCATGGTGCCCGAGCAAGCGGCCGCGGCCCGCTCCGGAATGATCTGGAGGAAGGCGCCCATGAGAGCGTCCACGATTCTCTGGGTGGTCACGATGTTGGCGTTGCAAAGGGCTCCGGGGAACTCAACCTCCATGAGCGTGCCGGGCCTGGTCAGCACCTGGATCGGTCGAAAGGCGCCCGAATTGGGGGGCAGGCCCGGGTCCAGCAGGGCCTTGGCCAAGTAGTAGGCGCAGGCCTTCACCGAGGGCGGACGGCAGTTGATGGGACCCAGAGCCTGGGGATCGCTCTCCCGAAAGTCGGCCGTCAGCTCGGATCCCTGAACGGTGACCGTCACCCGGATGGCGATCTTCTCGGTGGAGATCCCATCCCCTTCCAGAAAGTCCTGCGAGGAAAAGGAACCCTGAGGCAGTTCCCGGATGGCTGCCGAAAGGCGCCGCTCCGAATAGTCCATGATCTCGTTCATGTAGTGGAGCACCGTCTCTCGGCCGTACTTTCGCATGAGTCCCTGGAGACGTTCCTCGCCCACGTTGTTGGCCGCGATCTGGGCTGCCAGGTCGCCCCGGAACTCCACCGGGGTCCGCAGGTTGGCGGTGATGAGCCGCACCAGGTCCTCATCGATGCGCCCCCGCTTGACCAGTTTCAGCGGGGGGATCTGCAGGCCCTCCTGAAAGTGCTCCCAGACCCCGAAAGCCATGCTGCCGGGGGCGAAGCCACCCACGTCCACGTGATGGGACATGTTGGCCACGTAGGCTACCAGGTGAGGGCCGTCGAAGACGGGCGAGACCAGGGTGACATCGTTGAGGTGGCCGGGACCCTCGGGGTAGGGGGTGTTGACGATGATGTCGTCCTCGGGCTCCAGGGTCTCGGGGGGAATGGCCGCAATAGCGGTCTGCACGGCCGGCAGCATCACCCCCAGGTGGAGGGGCGTGCCCACCTCGCCCTGGGCTACCAGTTGGCCGTCCCGGGTGAAGACGGCGCCACTGCAGTCCCTGCGGTCCTTGATATTGGTGGAGAAGGAAGTCCGGACCAGAGCCGCCACCATCTCATCGGCAACCGAGTAGATGGCATTGGTCATGACCTGCAGGGTGACGGGGTCAGTCCTGACTTGGGAACTCGGGTTTCCGGCGGTCATTGGCGATTCTCCCAGGTGATCATCAGGTTGCCGAATTCGTCGGTTTCGGCCCGCTGGCCGGGCAGGATAAGGGTGGTCGAGTCCAGTTGCTCCACGATGGCCGGCCCATGCACCACCGAGCCCCATCCCAGTCCGGAGCGCCGGTAGACCTTGGCGTCGGTGAATCGGCCGTCCACGTAGACCTTCCTGGTTCCCACCAGGGCCGGGACCGGATCGGGTTGCCGCTCGGGAAGCCGCGCCAGGGTTGCCGGCGAGAGGCGTCCGATGGCTGCCAGCCGCAGGTTGACCACCTCGGTGGCGGCCTGCTCGTCGTGGTATCCGTAGGTCTCCTGGTGCCGCAGGTGGAATCGCTGGACCAGGGGACCCAGGTCGGTCCAACCGGAGAGTTCCTCCAGCTCGAAGGAGACGGGAAGGGAGAATCCCTGCCCTTCATAACGGAGGTCGGAAGCGGTCACAAATGCCACCAGGCCGGAGGCAACTCCTTCCTTTTCCATCTGGGACAGGGCCGACGACTGCAATTCTCGCAGCAGGTCTTTGAACTTGCCCAGGGAGGCCTGCTGCTGCTTCCACAACACCGTACGCACGTAGTCGTGGCGAAAGTCGGCCGTGATCAGACCCAGGGCGGAGCTGACTCCCGGGACCGGCGGCACCAGCACCCGGGGGATCTGCAGATCGGCCGCCAGCTCGGCGGCATGCAGGGGCCCCCCGCCGCCGAAACTGACCAGCGTGAACTCCCTGGGGTCGTATCCCTTCTCCACCGAGAGCCGGCGAATGGCCTTGGCCATGACGGCATTGATCACTCGGATAATCCCTTCGGCAGCCTCGACCGGCTCAAGATTCAGCGGCGTGGCGACGCCGTCGCCGATGGCCCTCGCGGAAAGCTCGGCATCGATAGCCATCTCGCCTCCCAGGAGGTAGTTGGCGTTCAAGCGACCCAGGACCACGTTGGCGTCGGTAACAGTGGGCCGGCTGCCTCCTCGCCGGTAGCAGGCGGGGCCCGGATGGGCGCCGGCGCTCTGAGGTCCGACCTGCAGGGCTCCCCCGGAATCGACCCAGGCGATGCTGCCGCCGCCGGCGCCGACCGTGTTGATTTCGATGGCCGGGATCTTGAGGATCTGTCCGGCGATCTCGCTTTCCTCGGCAAAGTGGAGGTTGCCGTCACGGGCCACGGCTACGTCGGCGCTGGTGCCTCCCACGTCGATGGAAATGATGTGGTCCAGCCCGGCTTTCCTCCCCAGGACCACGCCACTCAGGGCTCCGGCGGCCGGTCCCGAAAGCACCATGTGCACGCAGTGGCTCTGGGCGGTCTCCGAGGTCATGATGCCGCCGTTGGACTGCATGATATGGAGTCCCGAGGGAACATGCAGAGAGTCCAGCCCGTCCTCGAGTCGCTGGAGATAGCTGCCCACCGAGGGCAGCACGTAGGCGTTGACGGCCGTGGTGCTCAACCTCTCGAACTCCTTGAACTCGGGCAGGATGTCCGAAGAGAGGGAGACCCGGGCCTCGGGGATCTCCTGCCGGATCCAGTCCCGGAGCGTCCTCTCGTGAGACGGGTTCACGTAGGAATGAAGCAGGCAAACGGCAATATCCCGGAATTCCAGCTTTTTAAGCCGGCGCAACAGTTGCCGGGTGGGCTCCTCTTGCAGTGGCATGTTGACCTGACCCGTGTATAGCATGCGTTCCGGGACTTCAAAGCGGCGCTCCCGCGGGATCAGGGGCTGGGGACGCTGCTGGAAGTAGTCGTAGAGGCGGGGCCGGTCCTGCCGCATGATGTAGGGCACGTCCCGGAAGCCGGCGGTGACCAGCAGGGCCACCTCGGCTCCCTTGCGCTCCAGGATGGTGTTGGTGGCCACGGTGGTCCCGTGAATGAAGAACCCCACCGACTCGGCGGGAACCTCGAACTGGTTCAGCACCCGGCGCGTGCCTTCAATGACGGCCGCGCTGGGCCGATCGGGCGTGCTGGGAACCTTCAGCAGCCTGAAGTCCCCCTCTCGCTCGTCAAAGCAGACGATGTCGGTAAAGGTTCCCCCGACGTCGACTCCGATTCGGACGGACATGATTCTCCAATGCCGGTGGGGCGGAGCGCCCGGAGACACGGAGGGCGCCGATGCCAGACTGGGCTCATGAGCCAGGCCAGCTATTGTAATCGGGTGGAGCGGCGGACGCCAGCAGACTGTCTGCCCGGAAGCAATGCCGATGCCGAAGCGGCATGCTCAGGATGACTGACAGCATTCAAATGATTTGAGATCAACCATTTGGTTCTATAATGGAGTAGTAACGATTCCCGATTCCAACAACTCGTTCAAGATGATGCCTTTTCGACTCTGCCATCGTGTCTTCATCCGCCTCGTAGCCTTCTGGCTGATTTTGAACTTGACGGCTCCGGCTTTTGCGGCCGGCTCGTCACAGAGGCCGCCGATCGATCCCGATTCAGCAGAGGAATCGCCGTCATCCCCGCCCTTTACCTTCAAGGTGCCGGTGAACACCGTGTTGGTGAATGTCACCGTCACCGACAAAGCCGGAAAGCCGGTCACAGATCTGACCATCGATGACTTCAGGCTTTACGAAGACGGCAAACGTCAAGAGATTCAAAGCTTCGAGCTGGAGTCCGGCCGGCCGATCGTCGGTCCGGAAGCGGGGCATCCAGCCAGCGACCAGGCTGGAGGGCAAACTCCGCGGGTGCGATCTCCAGAGGACATCCAGGGTGAGCCAACCCGCCTCATCAGTTGCTTCATCGACGACCTGACTGCGCACACTCCCAGGTACTATGCCTGGACCGTCTCTGCGCTGAAAAAATTCGTCGCAGAAGAAATGGGGCCTCATGATCGGGTGGGCATTTTCTCGGCCTCCGGGAACGTCCGAATACCCTTTACCAGCGACCGCAAGCAATTGCAGGACCGGATTGACGATCTCGTACCAGGAAAACTGGAACTGTCCCGTCCTCTCCTGCACAAAGAGTTTGGATTTTCGATCATAAGGCGAATCCGGGCGGCAATCCGCGGGCTCCTGGTAAGTCTGGATCAGCATCTTCTCTTGCTGCAGCATGTCAGGGCGAACAAGTCATTGGTCCTTCTGTCCGAAGGATTTGTTCCAGGGCCGGCAATGCGATGGAGGCTGGATCGGTTGATTGACCAGGCCCTGCGATCCCGGGTGACCCTCAACACCCTCGACATGAAAGGTCTCCACCTCGGAAAGCTGGGCCGCTACCGAGCCGAGCTGGAGCGCTACCTGGAAAAGCTGGCCGTGGACACCGGGGGCATCTATTTTCGTGACAGCAACGATCTCTACGAGGGCCTCAGACAGATCCACAACGCCCGGTCCTTCTACTATGCGCTCTCCTATGCTGCCCCTGATCCGGAGCCCAGCGGCAAATATCACAGGATCAAGGTGGAAGTGGACCGGCTCGGCCTGACACTCAGAAACCGCAAGGGCTACTTTGCGCCCCGGGAAAGACCGTCCCTTGAGAACAGCAGGAACGAAGATCTTCAGCTAGCCCTTGAAGCACCGGTCGATTTCAACCAGATTCCGGTGCAATTGGACTATGAGTCTTCTGGGCTCGAGGAGGATCGCTATCGCTTGAGCGTGTTGACCCACGTCAAGATCGAGGGAGTGCAATTCCTTCATCAGGAAGGGAAACACCGGAACCTGCTTCATCTGGTCACGATGGTTTACGACGAGAACGACGAGCACGTGGAAGGTTCCGAGCAGAAGGTGGAACTCAATCTGACCGAGTCAAGCTATCTCACGATGCTCGATCATGGATTCACTTCCAAGACGGAGGTGGAGCTTCCTGCCGGCCGGTACAGGATCAAGGCCATAGTCCGAGAAGACAATCAGGCCAAGATGGGTTCACTTGAAGAGACGGTCGAGATTCCCATCCCGGGGAGGACGGTAAGCCCGCCGAGTTCTGCAGCAAAGGCAGAAGTCGTGGAGGCGGCCAAGCCATCCGTTCCGGAAAGCGGAGCAGGAGCGCGTTCCGCCCAGGCAGACTTTGCAGAAGAAGAACTCGTTCCGTCCCCTTTCCCGGATGGTCTGGAGGGCAGTAACCTGGTGCTGAGCCAACAGCTCATTCCACTGGCTGATCTGAGCGGCGATGAGCAACAAAGCCTGTTGGAGGATGGCGACTCGCTGATCTTCAAGGATGTCGTGATTCTTCCTCCCATGGACGATCAGATCGATCGCCACTATCCTGTCACTTTCTGCTACAGGCTTTACAACCTCACCTATCCCAACGGGACCGAGGGCATGACGGCTCAGATCCAACTCGCCGATGAAAGCGGCCGGGTCAGCCGATTCCCCCTGGTTCGTTTAGAGAAAGGCAGAACCCAGTCCCGGAGATCCGGAACGGTCGATGTGGGCTTTAACCTCTCCTTCAAAGACGTGCAGCCAGGCAGATACAAGCTGACGTTGTTGACGCGGGCCCCGGCAGCCGGCCGACAAGCAGTAAGTTTCGAAACCACCATCATGGTCGTAGAGTAGATCGTTCCTCATTCACCATTCATCATTCACCATTCATCATTCCTCATTCATCATTCCTCCTCCCCTTCCAGTGGACCCAGGACTGGATGCCTGTCGTCACCAGCACTACCAGGGCCACCGTGTGATAAGGCGCCCGGGACCCCAGCCACAGGCTCGCCAGGCCCCCGCCCAGCGAGCCCGCGGCAAAGCCCACCGCCAAGCTGGCTTCGTGCATTCCGCTGACCAGTCCCTGCCGCTTCCGGTCGAAGGTGGTGGTGCTGTAGAAGATGCTGGAAAAGTAGTTGTAGCCCGACAGCAATGCAAACAGGATCAGGCCCAAAAACAGGAACGGGACGGTTCGACTGTAGGCGAGCAGCATCAGTCCGGCCAGCGCGCACAGTTGCGCCAGCAGCGCGGCCGAAAAACGGTAACGCCAGAAGGTCAACCAGAACATTAATGAATAGGTGACGATAACCATCGACCGGTTGGTGGCCACCATCAGGCCGTGGATGGGAGCGCTGATCTCCAGTTCGGTTGCCAGATGGGGAAAGAGATGAATGATGACGCTCACCCCCATGGCGCTGGCCACGTTGGCCAGCCAGCCCAGGTAGACGAAGGTGTGGGCGGACTTGGGAACCACGGCCACCTCCCGCTCGGAGGGAGGCAAGGCGGCGGGAGTGGGAGCAGCGATCGGGAAAGCGGTCCGAACCAGCACCCCCAGCATCAGCGCCAGCCCCACCAGCAGGGGCAGCGTGGGACCGGACGGAAAGAGCCAGCCTCCCGCGGCCTGCCCCGAGATCATTCCCAGGTTCCAGGACAGGCAGAACCGGAAGAGCCGCCGGCCCTGCAGCCTGGGGCCAAGCTGCTCCAGTCCTCCCCGCGTCAACCAGGCGATGACCGGGGGAAGCATCACCCCGACCGAGGCGCCTCCAATCGGCGCATACAGGTAAAACCATCGATGGTCGGAATGCCATTGGATGCACGCCAGCAGGACCAATGCCTGGGCGGTGGCGCCGACAGCGACGACGCGGCGCCCGCCCCAGACGTCGGAAGCCCAGCCTCCGATCGGAGCCCCCAGGCCGAAGCCAAGCGAGGAAACCGCCCCCAGGATGCCCAGAGCCATCAGGCTGGCCTGCTGTTCGGCCATCAGCCGGGTCACCGTGAAGACGAACAACATGTAGGCGAAGTCCGCCGACAGGGCGATCCAGTAGAATTTCAGCTCGCGCTTAAGCATATGTAACCAGAAGAGTTATCCACGAAGGACCACTAGTGAATTGTTGAGCCTATCGCCAAAATCGTAGCGGGGCAGGTTCTCTTGCCGGCAATCTTGAGGATCTGCCTGTGTCGAAATCGGGTGCGACCTGGTGAAAAATGCTGGCTAACCACAAAAAGCACAAATGTCACAAATTATTTTTTGTGCCTTTTGTGGCCATTCCCGGTAAACGTCCCGCTGCCGAATTCTGCAAGAGGCTCTGTTGATTGTCGATTTCTGATTGTTGATTGGGGGATCAGGACACCCGATTTTGCGGAAATTCCAGAATCTACAATAAACCTTCTGCAGAGTTTTGACCTGGGTGCGACTTCCTGTCCCTTGGTGGATCCCCTTCGTAGTCCCAAAGGGATAACCCCGCAAATGGCCCCCCTTTTGCACTATCATAGCCCCGTTTGTAATCCGGGGGGACGGTGTGCCGGTACTCAGCGCCGAGGGAGTCGGAAAGACCTACACCCAGGGAGAGGCCCCCGTGGTTGCCGTGCGGGAGGTGAACCTGTCCTTGGAAAAAGGAGAGTTCGTCGCCTTGACGGGACCCTCCGGGTGCGGCAAGTCGACCTTGCTGCATCTTTGCGGGGGCATGGATTATCCCACCCGGGGACGCATCTGGCTGGACGGTACCGATCTCGGGAGCCTGGACGAGGGCCGGCTCACCCGAGTCCGACGCCGTCAGATCGGCTTCGTCTTTCAATCCTTCAATCTTCTGCCCACCCTCACCGCCCTCGAAAACACGGCCCTGCCCCTCATGCTGGACGGCGTATCCCCTGACGTCGCCAAGCGGAAGGCCACCGGGTTGCTCGAGCGCCTGGGCCTGCTCCATCGTCAGGGCCATTACCCCCAGCAGCTCTCGGGAGGAGAGATGCAGCGGGTCGGCATCGCGCGGGCGGTGTGCCACGACCCCTTGCTGCTTCTGGCGGATGAGCCCAGGCCGACCTCCAGTCCCGGCGGCCCATTGCCGGACACGATCCAGGCAACTAATGCATCTCTTCCGGACATTCATCCTGCGCCGCCTCCGCAAGGAAAAGCTGCGCGCTCTGGCAACCGTGTTGGGCGTTGCCCTGGGCATTGCCGTGGTGCTGGCGGTTCAGATGGCCAATCAGAGTTCTGTCCGCAGCTTCGAGACGGCCCTGGAAATGGTGGCGGGCAAGACCTCGCTGGAGATCGTCGGATCAGGTCAGGGCCTGAGGGAAGAGCGGCTGCTGGAACTGGATTGGCTCCAGCAGTTCGGACAGATCAGTCCTGTCATTGAAGGAGACGCCAGGGCTTCACTCCCTTCGGGAACCACCGAGTGGCTGAAAATACTGGGGGTCGACATTCTCAGGGATGAGACCTTTCGGGACTACCGCCTGCTGCGCTTTGCCGATCGGCAACAGTCCCCCACTCCCCGGGAGTTTCTGCAACTGCTCAGCGACCCCGGCGCCATCGTGCTGACGCAGAAACTGGCCCAACGGCACAACCTGGACCTCGGCTCCGGCCTGGACCTCGACATCGGGGATCGCCGGGAAACCTTGACGGTGCGCGGTCTGCTTCTGGACCGGGGGCCGGCCCGGGCTCTGAATGGAACCTTCGCCCTGATGGACATCGCAGCCGCCCAGTGGCTCTTCGGGCGTCTGGGTCGGATCGACCGCGTCGACCTGCAATTGAAACCCGAGATCTCCATCGACGGCGCCGAAGCCGCCATCGCCGCCCGGCTGCCGGAGGGATTGGCCGTACAGCGTCCCTCCCGCCGCGGGCGCCAAGTGGAAAAAATGCTGGAGGCCTTTCACTTCAACCTGACCGCCCTTTCCCACATCGCCCTGCTGGTTGGCCTGTTTCTCATCTACAACACGGTGTCGCTGTCGGTCATCACCCGGCGCCAGGAAGTCGGGATCCTGCGGGCCTTGGGCGGCTCCCGGCGACAGGTGGCGGGGTTGTTCCTGGCCGAAGCCGGCCTGCTGGCGGCACTGGGATGCTCTCTGGGCATCCTGCTGGGGGGCTGGCTGGCCCGCGGCGCCCTCGGACTGACAGGCGCCACGCTGGATCGGCTCTACATCCGATCCGCCGCCGAACCGGTGTCGCTCGGTCCGGAACACCTGGTCCTGGCATTCGGGGTGGGCATCCCCCTGGCCTTGCTGGCGGCACTGGTTCCCGCCCTGGAAGCTTCACGGGTGGCGCCGACCGAAGCTGTCGGCGGCGCCGACCGGGTCGAGAGCCGTTTCCGCTTGAGCTGGAGGCAACGCTGGCTTCCCCCGATCCTGTCCGCGCTGGCTGTCGGGTTCGCCTGCCTGGATTCGGTCGACGGCCTTCCCCTATTCGGCTACGCGGCCTGCCTGGCCATAGTTTTCGCGGTCGCCTTTCTGGTCCCGGTGGTGCTGCATTTCTCAGGGCGGGCGGGTTCCCGGCTCACTAGGCGGTGGACGGGAGTGGAGGCCCTGCTGGCCAACGCCAACCTCAGCGGATCCATCCCCCGCATTTCGATCTCGGTGGCCGCCCTGGCCGTGAGTCTTTCCATGGTCACCGCCATCACCATCATGATCGGCAGCTTCCGGGAGACGGTACAGTACTGGGTGGAGCAGACGCTGAGAGCCGACCTCTTTGTGGCCCCGGCCACGCGTTCCAATGTCTATTCGCAGTCGACGCTCTCTCCCGAAGTCGTGCAGCTGATATCCACAAACCCCCGGGTGGCTGCCGTCGACCCCTTCACCAGTTTCAACACCGACTACCAGGACCGCAGGGTACTGCTGGGATCCGGTGACTTCGAGGTGCACCTGAGCCGTTCAGGGCTGCTCTTCAAGGCTCCACCCCAGGGGCGATCGGCCATGAGAGCCGCCATCGGCGAGGATGCGGCGGTGGTTTCGGAAAGCTTTGCGCTCCGGCACCGGAAGGCGGTGGGAGACCGGCTGGTACTCAACACGGACCAGGGGCAGCGTGCCTTTCGAGTCGCCGCCGTCTACTACGACTACTCGAGCGATCAGGGAGTTGTGGTGCTGGACCGGAGCACCTTCCGCAAGTACTACGGAGACCGGCCGCCCCGCAGCCTGGCGGTCTATCTGAAGGATGGACTCGACCCGGAACGGGTCCGCTCGGAAATGCTTGCGGGACTCCCGCCCCAATCGCGTCTGTTCGTGCATACGAATGCTTCTCTTAGGGCGGAAGTCCTGAGAATCTTCGACAACACCTTTACGATTACCTATGCTCTGGAGATTATCGCCGTGGCCGTGGCCATCCTTGGGGTAGCGACCACCCTGGTCACCCTGATACTGGACCGCAAACCGGAGCTGGCCCTGCTGCGCTGGGCCGGAGCGGAGCAGCGGCAAATCCGGAAGATGGTGATCATCGAGGCCGCGCTGTTGGGGGCGGTGAGCCAGGGCCTGGGAGTGGTGGCCGGGATTCTGCTTTCTCTGATCCTGGTCTTCGTGATCAACGTCCAGAGCTTCAGTTGGACCATCCAGTTTCACCTGCCCGCGGGCTTCCTGCTGCAGTCGTCGCTGCTGATCCTGCTGGCCACGGCCCTCTCGGGCATCTATCCCGCCTACCGTGCCGGCCGGATTCCGTCGGCCCGGGAAGCCTGACAGTCAAGGAAAGGGAACCGTGTTCATGGTGTACCGCCGGGAGGGTGGGGAGTTCTGGTCGCGTCGCTTTCCCGACAAGAAGCCTCATCCCTCGGCGAAATTCCCGATCCCGCTCCGGCTCCGGCCCCGGTTCCTGCTGGCCGCAGCCTTGATTCCCTGCCTGCTGGCAGCAACGGGCTGGACCCAGACCTGGCGGCAGGCTCAGTCCGGCTACCGCTTGCAATTGCCCCGCGACCATGCCAGCCACCCCGAGTACCGGATCGAGTGGTGGTATTACACCGGGAACCTGGCGGACGGCAACTCGCGGAGGTTCGGCTTCCAGCTCACCTTCTTTCGGGTGGGAGTCCGGAACCGACCGGAAAACCCCTCCCGCTGGGCGGTGAGAGACCTCTTCATGGCCCACCTGGCTCTCAGCGACCTGGAGACCGGCGGCTTCCGCTTTGCCGAACGGTTGAACCGGGCCGGGCCGGGATGGGCCGGGGCTTCTACCGAAACCTATCGAGTCTGGAACGAAAACTGGGAAGCCGGGCTCGGCAGCGACGGCAGGCATCGTCTCCGGGCCCGGGACGAGGACTTCGGGATCGACCTGGAGCTGGAACCCGGCAGGAAACCTCTCCTGCACGGCCAGGCCGGCCTCAGCCGGAAAGGAGCTCAGGAAGGGAACGCCTCTCACTACTATTCTCTGACGCGCATGCCCACGCACGGCCGAATCTGGATTGAGGGCCGGAAATTCGAAGTCAGCGGGCTGAGCTGGATGGACCATGAATTCGGCACCAGCTTTCTGGAGCCGGAGCAAACCGGTTGGGACTGGTTCGCTCTCCAGTTGGACAGCGGCCAGGACCTGATGGTGTTCCAACTGCGCCGGTCCGACGGACTGCTCGATCCCCATTCAAGCGGTACGCTGCTGGACGTCTCCGGCAAGGCCCGCACCCTGGGCAGGTCCGACTTCAGTCTGGAACCGGTGCGTACTTGGCGGTCTCCTCACAGCGGAGCCCGCTATCCGATCCAATGGCGCCTGAGCCTTCCCGGCCAGAGACTCAGCCTGACGGTGACCGCCGCCCAACCGGACCAGGAGCTGCGCACGCCGCGCTCCACCCAGGTCACCTACTGGGAGGGCGCGGTGGTGGTGACCGGCAGCCACGGCGCCGATCCGATTACAGGCCGGGGATACCTGGAAATGACCGGCTACGCCGGCCAGTCGATGGGCGACGTGTTTCGGTGAGGCAGTGGAGAGTGAAGAGGGGAGAGGGAGCAGCAGCCCCCTGCCCTGCCGGGGAGATCATACTATAGTAAAACAAGGACCTGTTTGTTACGAACCTCGGAGACTGGTGCCCCCACCGGCTCGACTGCGGGCTTCGCTTTCGGGGCGCCGCGTTGGCCCCCCTCCGGCTCGGCTGCAGGCTGCGGCCTGGTCGAAGGGACGCCGCGTTCGCCTCGCCGACTCCCCCTCAAGGGGGGAGTGATACTTGAGGCCTGCAACAACGCTTTGGAATCACTCCCCCCTTGAGGGGGAGTCGCAGAAGCCGAGCCGCAGGCGAAGGCTGATGCGGAGGGGGGCATACGCGACGCCGCAAACCTGCGGCTTCCTCCGGGCGGGCAGGCAAGCTACTAGTGGCAAGCCCATAGGTTACAAGCCAAGCCTAAATGGAAAACGACGACAATCCCATCCTTCAGGCCGTGAATATCCGGCGCACCTATCCCGGGGTCGTGGCCCTTGGTGGCGTCTCCCTGGAACTGAATCCGGGAGAGGTGCACGCCCTGGTGGGCGAAAACGGCGCCGGCAAGAGCACCCTGATCAAGATCATCTGCGGGGCCCTGGCTCCCGACTCGGGGGAGTTGTTCTTCCAAGGCCGTGCGGTGGCTTGGCCCAACCCCGTGGCCGCCCGAACCCGGGGAATCGTCACCGTTCACCAGGAACCCGAGCTGTTCCCCACCCTTTCGGTTGCCGAGAACATGGCCATGGCCAGTGGACTGCCTCTGCGCGGCTCCGGCCTGGTGGATTGGAAGCGTGTGAACCGGCAAGCCCGGGAAACGGTCCGGCAGATCGGGGAGAGGATCGACGTCCGCCAGCCGGCCTCCCGGCTCAGCGTGGCTCATCGCCAGATGATCCAGGTGGCGGCGGCCATCCTGCAGAATGCCAGGGTGGTGGTGCTGGACGAGCCCACCAGCGCCTTGAGCGAAGAGGAAGCCCGCTGGTTGTTCCAGCAGATCGAGCGTTTGAAGGCGGGCGGGGCCGGCATCCTCTACATCTCCCATCGCCAGGAAGAGATTTTTCGCCTGTCCGATCGCATTACCGTCCTGAGGGACGGACTCAGGGTGTGGACTCGGGCCAGGCAGGCCGTCGGGCCCGAGGAGACCATCGAGGCCATGGTTGGGCGGCCGGCTTCGACCGTGGGAGCCTCTCGCTCCAGCCAGCCAGACTCGCCCACTCCCAAGGAGGGTCCCGTCCGCTTGCAGGTCAGCGGGTTCACCGACCGAATTGGTCGCTTTCGACAAATCGATCTGGAGGTGGGCTCGGGTGAAATCGTGGGCATCTATGGCCTGGTGGGGGCCGGGCGCAGCGAGTTTGCCCGGGGCGTGTTCGGTCTGAGGCCAGCCGACGGCCTGGTCCGGATAGACGGCAACCCGTGCGAGATTCGCCGGCCCCGTGAAGCGCTGCAGGCCGGTATCGCCTATGTCCCCGAGGACCGCTTGAGCCAGGGACTCTGCCTGGGTCTGCCCGTTCGCTCCAACGCGGTGCTTTCGACCCTGAGACGCTGGACTCGGGGCCTCCTGGCCAGCAGGACCCGCGAGCAGCAGGCGACGCGCCAGGTCGCCGGACGGCTGGCGGTGCGTTACCGCTCCACCGAACAGCCGGTCCAACAACTGTCGGGCGGCAACCAGCAGAAAGTGGTCCTGGGGCGCTGGCTGTTGGCTCAGCCCAAGGTGCTCATCCTGGACGAACCCACTCGCGGAGTCGACGTGGGGGCCAAGGCCGAGATCCACCGGCATTTGCGCCTCCTTGCGGGGGAGGGTTGCGCCATCCTCCTGATCTCTTCGGAACTGCCCGAGGTCATGGAACACGCCGACCGGGTGGTGGTCTTTCGCGAGGGGGAAATTGCCGGGGAGTTCGATCCCCGCCAGACCGGCCCTGCCCGGGTCGCCGCCGTGGCGCTACCCCGGCAGAGTACGGAGGAGTTGTCCGCCGCAGAGGCTCGATCTGCCGGATCCCGCGCTCGGGGTCGCTCCTTCAACGAACTGGCGCTGCTGCTTTGTGTGGCGGGGCTCGGCCTGTGGCTGACGGTTTCCACCGAGGGGTTCAGCCTGTTGAACCTGCTGACCCATGCTTCACTCTGGGCCATTCTGGGCTTGGCGGCAGCATCGGTCATCATAGGCCGGGGCATCGACATTTCCATCGGCTCGATGGTGGCTCTGTCGGCGGCTTCCGCCGCCATGGTCCTGAAGCTGCCCTATTCGGCCGAGATCTTGATTCCGGTCGCCATTTTGGCCGGACTGCTGGCCGGAACGGCGGCAGGGGTTCTCAACTCGGTTCTGGCGCTGCTGGGAGGGCTCCACCCCATCGTGGTCACCCTGGGGACCCTGACCATCTATCGCGGATTGGTGATCGCCATGCTGGGGGGGAAACCCATGACCGGACTCCCGCCCGAATTCGGCCGGCTGGCCATCGATCCGGCAACCGGTTTCCGGGGCTCGGTGGCGGTGGCTGTCCTGGTCGTCCTGCTGGTCTATCTCTGGATGGCGCACACCCGCAGCGGCCGGCAGGTCTACGCACTGGGCTCCTCCCCCCGAGCCGCCGGGCTGCTGGGTCTTTCCAGGGCACGCCTCTGGCCGGTCACCTTTGGTCTGGGTGGGCTGCTGGCCGGAGTGGCCGGAGTGCTCCAGCTCTCCATGGGCCAGCAGATGCAAGCCCGCCTGGGAGCCGGCTGGGAGTTGAGCGCCATCGCCGTGGCCGTCATCGGCGGCGTGGGAATCACCGGCGGCCGCGGAACGGTGCTGGGTGTGGTGCTGGGCGCTCTCCTGCTGCGACTGGTCAACAGCGCTCTGGTACGCTGGGGCGTCTCGGACCAACAAACGGACCTGGTGGTGGGCAGCCTCATCCTGGCGGCGCTGCTGCTGGATCTGGCCTGGCGGGGGTGGAAGCGATGAGCTGGCTCGAGAGGGTGAGCGCGGGGGCGGAGACTGCCCCGTCGGGCGGGCGTTCCAAACGCCGGGTATTCGGTCTGCTCCCATGGGTATTGCTGGCCCTGGCCCTGTTGCTGGTCGTCTCCCAGGTCCGGCGGCCGGCATTGCTGGTGGAAGTCTGGGTCCCGTGGATCGAGGTGGGGATCCTGGCCTTCGTCATGACCGCCATCATCCTGACCGGCGGCATCGATCTCTCGGTGGGCTCCATGGTAGCCCTCACCGGCATGGTTCAGGCCGTGCTGTGGCAGGACTGGGGCTGGTCCATCGAAGCCGCGGCCGGCGGCGCCCTGCTGGCCGGGGCGATGGCCGGGGGTGTGAACGGCTTCCTGGTGATAGCCGGCCTCTCGCCCCTGGTGGCTACCCTGGCTACCATGGCTCTCTATCGGGGGCTGGCCATCACCGTCGCCGGCGGCGACCGCATCACCGGTTTTCCGCAGTCCTTTCTGGACATGGGGAGGCTGCTGGGAATCCCCAGCCAGTTCTGGCTGGCAGGCCTGGTGCTGGTGGGAATGGTCGTGCTGGTGCATCACAGTCGCTTCGGGCGCTGGTGCTTCGCCATGGGAGACAACCGCCAAGCCGCGCGCTTTGCCGCCGTTCCCGTCAACAAAGTCGAAGGGGTTCTGTATACTATCAACGGTCTGGTGGCCGCCTCGGTGGCCGTTCTGGGAGCCATGCGGCACGACGCGTCCATCCCGGACGCCCACATCGGCACCGAGCTGCAGGTCATTGCCTGCGTGGTGGTGGGAGGCACCCTGATCACCGGCGGCCGCGGCAGCGTGCTCCGCTCGCTGCTGGGATTGGCCGTCATCTCCCATCTGGACGTGGGCCTTCAGTTTCTCAGTTCCCGTCTGGTCTGGCTGACGGCCGAGTCCCGGCTGATTGCCATCGGCATCCTGCTGATCCTGGTTGCCGTCTGGAACCAACGGAGCCAGAAGGAGAGTTGAACCTGCTGCCCTCTCAGGGGCAGCGGAAGGGTAAAGCAATGATCCGCAGAACCAGCATCTATAACAGTAAGAATGGGGGCTGGGTACTGGCGGTCCTGCTGGCCGCCCTGGGCTTCCGCTGTGCCGAACCCCAAGGAGACGAAGCCCTGCGGATCGCCATGATTCCCAAGCTGGTGGGCATCGGTTATTTCGAAGCGACCGAGCAGGGCGCCCGGGAAGCCGCCCGGGAGCTGGATGTCGAGCTCGTCTATGACGGTCCCACCGACGCCCGCACCGAG